>JAFGVI010000117.1 GCA_016938065.1 Deltaproteobacteria bacterium
AGCGGGCAGTTGACTCAGGTACTGCTGGTGACGATTTCCTTACGTCCCCTGCTCAGCGAAATTGAATTCATCAAAGTAGATCAGGGCGGTTGTATCTTTGTGGTTAATCGCTCCGGTCTGCTGCTCGTCCACAGTGATCACAGCCAGGTGCTGGCCCGGGCCGATTTCCGCCAGAATCCCCAGGTGGCGACCTTTATGCAGAAGAAGCCGGTCACGCCGCCACGGCGTTATCTCAATCAGGTCGGTCGTGACGTCATCGGGGCGGCGGTTGAAACCGGGATGCCGGACTGGCTGGTGGTAACGGAAATCGGGGCCAGTGAAGCCTTGGCTCCTCTAAAGCGCCAGCAGCGGATTTTGCTGCAGTTGCTTGCGGGTGTCGTTCTGGGGGCGCTGCTGCTGGTCGGCTATTTTCTCTTTTTTATGATACGGCCGCTGCGCCGGCTCGAAAACGGGGTGCAGGCTATCAGCCGCGGCCATCTTGAGGTTCGGATAGCGGCCCACGGCGAGAGCGAGATTGCCACCGTCGGCCGGGCCTTTAATGAAATGGCCGCCAATCTCCAGGCGGCCGCAGCGGAAAAAGCGGAACAGGTCTGGTTTGCGCAGGGTCAGGTGCTCCTCGATGAAGCCTTGCGCGGCAGCGATAGTCTCGCCGAACTCTCGGCCCGCATCCTCTCTTTTTATGCCGATTATCTCAAACTCCCGATCGGGGCTCTCTTTGTCAATCGCAAAGATGATGTTTTTACTTGTACCGCCGGCTACGCCGTGCCGGTTGCGGAAATTCCCTCTTTCAAGCGGGGTGAGGGGTTGATTGGTCAGGCCGCGGTCGACCAGCGCAGTCTGACGTTTGCCCAGGTGCCCGAGAGCTGTTTCTGCACCCGCTCGGCCCTTCTAGAGCAGCCGCCGGAACATCTGATGATTCTGCCCCTGATTCACAATCAAGAGACGGTTGCCGTCTTTGAGTTCGGCAGTTTCTTTCCGGTGGTCAACAAAGAGTTGCTTTTCTTGGAACAGAGCGCTCCGATTCTGGCCATCTCCCTCTTCTCGGCCAGGGGACGCCTCGAACTTGAGGAGGCCCTGCTGCGGGCGAGTACGCTTACTGATGAACTCCAGACGCAACAGGAGGAACTGCGGGTCGCCAATGAGGAGCTTGAAACCCAGCAGGAAGAGTTGCGGGTTTCTAATGAAGAACTTGAGGCCCGAACCCAATCTCTGGAAAATAATAATCGGGAGATGGAGAAAAAGAATCTTGAGCTCAAAAAGGCCCAGGAATACCTCGAACAGAAATCCCGGGAGGTCGAGGTGGCCAGCCGCTACAAGAGTGAATTTCTTGCCAATATGTCACATGAGCTGAGAACCCCGCTCAACAGTCTCCTCATTCTTTCGCAGAACCTTAAGGAGAACAAGACCCGAAACCTCAGCAGCGAACAGGTTGAAGAGGCCGAGATCATCTACAGCTGCGGTCACGACCTTCTGAAGCTGATCAACGATATTCTCGATCTCGCCAAGATCGAAGCCGGCAAGATGAGTCTCAGGGTTGAGCCGGTTGAGATCGGCGATCTTGCCCAGCTGCTGATAACCCAGTTTAAAGGTGAGGCCGAGAAAAAAGGCCTGGACCTGCTGGTGGAGATCGATGCCGGGCTGGTGCCGGTGATCGAAACCGATCAGCAGCGCCTGGTGCAGATCCTGCGCAACCTGATTGCCAATGCTTTGAAATTTACCATGAGCGGCAGGGTTACGGTTCGTTTTCATAAACCGGAAGAAACCATTCTGGCTGGTTACAGGCCGGAAGAGGTTTTTGCCATCGCGGTCATCGATACCGGCATCGGCATCCCCGAAGCCCAGCAGCGGGAAATTTTTGAGGCTTTCAAACAGGTGGACGGCGGCATCTCGCGCCAGTTTGGCGGTACCGGCCTCGGGCTTTCGATCTCCCGTAACCTGGCTCGGCTTTTAGGGGGCGAGATCGCTTTGCAGAGTCAGCCCGGAACCGGCTCGACCTTTACCCTGCATCTGCCGGAAAAACTGCAGCAAGCTGATGATGCCGAAGCGGCAGGGGCTGCCGGCCCCGCCCGGGCCGCGCGCAAACAGGAACGTCCCGGCCCCTCTCCGGCTGTTGTTCCCGCCGCCCCGAAGCCAGCCCGGCGACCCGGTATCAAAGATGACCGGGACGCTCTCAAGCCCGAAGATGAGAGCATTCTGATTATCGAGGATGATCTCAATTTTGCCAAGATTCTCTGCAACTACAGTCACGAAAGGGGATTTCGCTGCCTGCATGCGGCGGATGCGGAGAGCGGCCTTGCAGATGCCCTGCAATATTTACCGGCGGCAATCATTCTCGATCTTCATCTCCCCGGCATGTCGGGTCAGAGCCTGCTCGGGCTCCTTAAAGAGCGGCTCGAGACCCGCCATATCCCGGTTCACATCATGTCGGCGGATGTTGAACATCTGGAGCTCTATCGTCAGGGCATTATCGGTTATCTGCAGAAGCCGGTGGCCCGTTCCGAACTCGACCAGGCTTTTGCTAAAATTGAAGAGCTTTTGCAGGATAAGGTGCGCCACCTCCTTCTGGTTGAGGATGATCCGATTCAGTCTCAGAGCATTCTCAAACTGATCGGCAACGGTGATGTGGTGACGACGGTAGTGAGCGGAGTCGCCCAGGCGCTGGAAAAGCTGCGCGAAAATCATTTTGACTGCATGATTTTGGATCTCAAACTGGCCGACGGCTCCGGGCAGGAGTTGCTGGAAAAACTCAGTGCCTGCGGCCAGGAGATAATTCCGCCGGTTATCATCTATACGAGTCGGGAGATGCTGCGCGAGGAGGAAGCGGCTTTACGTAAATATGCTTCTTCGATAATTATCAAAGGGCCCTATTCACAGGAGCGCCTGCTGGATGAAACCGCGCTTTTTCTGCACCGGGTGGTTAAAGAACTGCCCCCTGAAAAACAGCAGATGATCGGTGCTTCGCACGCTCTGGAGATGCGTTTTGTCGGCCGCAAAATTCTGCTCGTCGATGATGATATGCGTAACGTATTTGCCCTGGCCAAGGTTTTGCGGGATGTCGGACTTGAGGTGGAAAAGGCGGTTGACGGCGAGAAGGCCCTGAAAATTCTTGATGAGCATCCCGATATCGATATTGTTCTGATGGATATTATGATGCCGGTTATGGATGGTTATGCTGCTATGCGGGCGATCCGTAAGCGGCCCGGCCCGCTCGGGAGTGTGCCGATTATCGCCCTGACCGCCAAGGCGATGCCGGCGGACCGGGAACAATGTCTGGAGGCCGGGGCCAATGATTATCTGGCCAAGCCGATTGATGTCGAAAAACTGTTCTCGCTGATCCGCGTCTGGCTGAAAGACTGATAATTACCATATTTTGAGGAGTGTGGCATGCTCGAAAAACCCAAAATCCTGATTGTTGACGACCGGCCTGAAAACCTGATTGCTCTGGAGCGGGTTCTGGGCGATTTCGAGGTTGAATTTGTTCGGGCCGACTCCGGTAATCAGGCCCTGGCCTTGACCTTGGAGCATGAATTAGCTCTTGCCCTGATTGATGTGCAGATGCCGGAGATGGACGGTTATGAGACGGTTGAGCTTATGCGTCAGGAGAAAAAGACCGCCAATCTGCCGGTGATTTTTGTTTCGGCCGTCTATTCCGGGGATTACTATAAGATTCGCGGGGTTGAGGTCGGCGCCGTCGATTTTATTGAAAAACCGATTGTCCCGGAACTTCTGCGCGGTAAGGTCAAAATTTTTCTTCAGCTCTATGAACAGCGCCGGGAGATCGAAAAATTCAGCGACGAACTTGCAGCCAAGGTCGCTGAGAAAACGGCGGACCTTGTGGCCCGCAATCAGCAGCTCAAGGAGGAGATGGAGCAGCGTCACAAGCTCCAGGCGCGGATGCGTCGGGCTCAGAAAATGGAGGCCATCGGCACGATGTCCGGCGGCATCGCCCATGAGTTCAATAATATCCTGGCTATTGTCACGAGCTATGCCGAACTTGCCCTGGAGAATGAGGCGGCCGGAGAACCGGTTAAAGAAGAGCTTGGGGTTGTCCTTGACGCCGCGGCCCGGGCTACCAAACTGATAAGACAGATTCTGACTTTTAGCCGGCAGGGGGAGCAAAGCCCCACCCTGGTCAATCCGGCGTCCCAGCTGAAAGAGCTTGCGCCTCTGTTGCGGGCCACGATTCCGAGCACGGTTGAAATAAAAATGGAACTGGATGAAAACTATGGCCCGATTCGAGTCGATACCACCCAGCTTAATCAGGTGTTGATCAACCTCTGCAACAATGCCGCTCAGGCGATGAATAATAAGGGTCTGATTGATATAGCTTTGCAAAAGGTTGAACTCTCCGCCGAGATTTTGCAGGATCACCCGGGGCTGGCCCCGGGTCGCTATGTTGAAATAATTGTCGGTGACAACGGGCCGGGGGTTGATGCCAGGATTGTCGATTCGATTTTCGATCCATTTTTTACGACCAAGGCGGTCGGTCAGGGTACGGGTATGGGACTTTCGGTCGTACAGGGAATTGTTGAACAGCATAAAGGTCTGATTCAGGTTGAAAACCGCCGGCCGCACGGGGCTCTTTTTCATGTCTTTCTGCCGCTGGCTGAGCCCGGTTCACCGCCAATTGCTGCTGTCGCTACCGCTTCTCCCGTATCGTCACCAGTTCATGACAGCCACCGGATTATGGTGATTGACGATGAAGCGGCCATAGTCAGGGTGACGACCCGGACCCTGGAAAAGAACGGTTATCAGGTCAGCGGTTTTTGTGACAGCCGGGTGGCGCTGGCGGCCTTTGCGGCAGAGCCGGAGGCCTTTGATCTGATTATCACCGATCAGACCATGCCCGGTTTTTCCGGTCAGGATCTGGCCCAAAAAATTCACGCCCTGCGTCCCGGGATGCCGGTGGTGGTCAGCAGCGGTCTCTGTGATACCATGGTTGCGGAAGCCAGATTTGCTACCGATTTCAGTGCCTATATCAGAAAACCATTCAGTAAAAATGATCTTTTGACCACTCTCAGCGCGATTCTCAAGGAGTGAGGGTGGGTTGCATGGCTGCCTTTTTCTTTACATTTTCAGGGTGTTTGTGTTATTCTGACAAGTTTGCAACTTTTAACCGGTAGATTACTTTTACCCGAACGTAAAGAAAATGAAGGAGATTATCATGGTCAAAGCAAGTGCTCGGCATATTCTGGTCGAGACTGAAGCGGGTTGTTTGAAACTTAAAGAGCAGATTGAAGGCGGGGCCGATTTTGCCAAAGTGGCGGCGGCTAACTCAAAATGTCCTTCCGGTCGGGATGGTGGTGCTTTGGGGGAGTTTTCTCCCGGACAGATGGTGCAGGAGTTTGATACGGTCGTTTTCAATGCCGAAGTCGGCAAAGTCCACGGGCCGGTGAAAACCGATTTTGGCTATCATCTGATTGAAATTACCAGCCGGACGGGCAAGTAAACCGGCGGGCCAGGGGAAGCTGGAAATATTCAACGGTGAAAATTTTTACGCTGATTGACAAAAAAGGGCTCTATGAGCCCTTTTTTGTCATGGGTCTATTTTGCGGGAAGGGAATTTACAATGGTAAATCGTTTACAACATGAGTCGAGTGCTTATCTACGTCAACATGCAGAGCAGCCGGTGGATTGGTTTCCCTGGGGGCCGGAGGCCCTGGAGAAGGCCCGCCTTGAAGATAAGCCGTTGTTTCTCTCGATCGGCTATTCGACCTGTCACTGGTGCCATGTTATGGCCCATGAATCATTTGACGATGTCGAGGTTGCCGCCCTTTTACGGGAACATTTTGTTGCGGTCAAAATTGACCGTGAAGAGCGTCCCGACCTCGATCAGATCTATATGCTCGCCTGCCAGTTTTTTACCGGTGCCGGGGGCTGGCCGCTGTCGGTGTTCATCACCCCTGAGGGTGTGCCCTTTTTTGCCGGCACTTATTTTCCCAAACGCGGCGGCTATGGCCTCAATATGCCCGGTTTTATTGATATTCTCAATTTTCTGGCAACCCGCTGGCAAAGCCAGCGGGCCGATCTGCTGAAAAGCGGGGCCGAGGTTGTCAGGCTGCTGCAGGGCATGGCCCAGGCCCAGCCCGTGGATGAGGTTTTGAGCGTCGATCTGTTAGGCAATGCGGCCGAACATCTGCATGAAAACTTTGACCCCGCAGAGGGCGGTTTTGGTTCGGCTCCGAAATTTCCGACGGCGCATCAGCTCCTCTTTCTTCTGCGCTGGCAGCAGCGCAGCGGTTCGGCGATTGCGCTGGAGATGGTCGAGAAAACCCTGGACAAAATGGCGGCCGGCGGAATTTTTGATCATCTGGGCGGTGGTTTTCATCGTTATTCAGTTGATAAACAGTGGCAGATTCCGCATTTTGAAAAGATGCTCTACGATCAGGCAACCATCATGATGGCCTATACTGAGGCGGCTCAGATTTCCGGCAAACAGGAGTATGCCGCGGTGGTGGCCGCTATTGTCGCTTATGTCGAGCGTGACCTGCGGGGTGATGCGGGGCTCTTTTATGCGGCCCAGGATGCCGACAGCGAGGGTCGGGAAGGGGCTTTTTATGTCTGGACCAGGGCTCAGATCGAAGCCGGGCTGGGCCCGCTTGAAGGTGAGCGTTTCTGTCGTTATTATGGGGTAACGGAGAAAGGTAATTTTCCGGAAATCCCCGGCAGCAGTGTGCTGCACCTGGTCGCCGAGTCCGAGACTGATCCGGTGGCCGCGGCCGAACTTGAGCCCGACCTGAAACGCTGGCGCGAAGCTCTTTTACGGGAACGGGCTCAGCGGCCGGCACCGTTTATTGATGAAAAAATTATCACCGCCTGGAATGGTCTGATGATTGCCGCTCTGGCCCGGGCCGCGGTGGTCTTTGAAGAAAGCTCTTATCTGCATCTGGCCGAAAGCGCAGCCTTGGCGCTTATGGCGCGGCTGGGCCGGGAGGGCGGGCGTTTGTGGCGGCGCTGGCGGACGGGAGAAGAACCGGCGATTTCAGCCTTTCTCGACGATTATGCCTTTTTTATCTGGGGTTTGCTCGAACTTGATGCGGCCGGTGCCGACCAGCGTTTTCTCGAAGAAGCCCGGCGTTTGACGGCGACGGTTAATGAACTTTTCTGGGATGCTGCCGGCGAGCGCTATTTCTTCAGCGCCGCCGATGCCGAAAAGCTTGTCGCCCGCAATCTCGAACTGCACGACGGCGCCCTGCCCGCCAGTAACTCGGTGATGATTATGAATCTTTTGCGCCTGGCGCCAATGAGTGGGGATTCGGACCTTTATAATCGGGCCGAAAAAGCCTTGGGCCGGATTGCCGGTCTGGCGGCGCGGACGCCGCTGCTCTATCTCCATTATCTTAGTGCTCTGGACGAATATCTGCCCTGAGCTCAACTTAGTGCAGCGATGAAAACGGCCTATTTGCGCAGGTAATGGGAAATCCCCGGAATCTGCTGGCGGTTGACCACGAGAAAGAGTTTGTCGCCGGGTAAAACCCGATCCTGGCCTCGCGGCATGACGATTTTGCCGGTTTTCTCGTTGAGGATGCCGGCAAAGACACAGTTGTGGGAAAAGGCGCTGGTCTTGGCGAGATCGACGATACTGATGCCGTCGGCCGGGCCCCGGCCGGGGTATTTCGCCATGATCAGCAGGGTGTCATCTTTGAGCTGAGTGATGATCTGGATGTTGGGGTTTTCCAGCTCCATGATGATTTTGTTCTGGAAGAGCTCGATCATATTACAGATTGTGGTCACCCCGGCAAAACGGTAGGCTTCGGCGTAATCGGGATGGCGCATCTTGGCCATGATTTTGGGAACACCGAGGCTGTGGGCGATGAGGGAGAAGGCGAGGTTGTCGCTGTCATGGTAGAGGGTGCCGATGGCGACATCCGCTTTAGCGATGCCGGCTTCTTTTAACGTCAGAATATCAGTGGCGCCGCCGTTTATGGTGATGATGCCGGTCTCGGCATAGAGCTTTTCACAGCGGGCCCGATCCTGTTCAATAATCACCACATCATCCTTGCGGTTGGCCAGCATCTGGCCGACATGGGCGCCGCCGACCCCGCCTCCGGCAATTACTACATACATGATCTGATTCCTTTCATTTATCTACAGGTTACCTTGCCTGCCGACAAGACGGGCACAGAGGACGAACATCGGCAGTACTTCCAGACGTCCGGCCAGCATGCCAAAAATATAAGTGATTTTGACACAGGCCGGGAAGGAGGCCAGTTTTGCGGTGGAAAAGAAAAACGGCCCCATGTTGCTGACCGCTGAAAGCATGCCGGAGAGGGCTTCGCTGACATCTAGGCTGGTAAAGGCCAGGGTCAGTGAAGTGCCGGTCCAGATCAGGCCGATCCAGGCAAAGAGCAGGGCACAGATGCGTCTGACTTCGCGGCCCGGAATGATCCTTTGCTGAATGACCAGCGGAATCACGGCTTTGCCCGGCAGTGAGAGCTGTTTAATCTCACTCGCCAGGGTCTGCCCGAGAACCCCCAGCCGCAGCACTTTGAAGCCGCCGGCGGTCGAGCCGATACAGCCGCCGACGAACATCAGGAGCAGAAAAACCTGTTTCGCCAGCGCCGGGTAGTAGGGGTCGTTGAGGTTGCGGGTGGCATACCCGGTACTGGTGATGATTGAGACGGTCTGAAAAAGGGTGCTGCGGAAGTGAAGATGAAACGTTGTCCAGGAGGAGAGCAGTTCTGAGCCGTGGGCCCGATAGACGTCAAGGCCGATCAGGAGAAAGGCGCCGCCGATGATCAGCCAGAAGAGCCGCATCTCAAAATCTTTATAGAGGGCCTGCCAGTCGCCGGTGCTGACTTTGTAGTGCAGAAGAAAATTGGTCCCTCCCATAAGCATGAAAAAGATCATTGTGTACTCGATTAAAGGGGCGGATTTAAAGTGGCTGAAATAGGCGATTGAGGCATCGTGCGTCGAGAAGCCGCCGGTCGAAACCAGGGTCAGGGTGTGATTGATGGCGTCAAAGAGGCTCATGCCTTCGGCATAGAGGAGGAAAAAGGCGAGCAGGGTCAGGGCAGCATAGATCATCCAGATGATTTTAACCGTATTGAAGATGCCCGGCACCGGCCGGCTGCTGTGTATCTTATGGCCTTCGGCGCTGAAGAGGGTCGCCGCGGTACTGCCGCCGCGAAAGCTGACCGCCAGAAAAAAGGTGAGGATACCGATGCCGCCGATCCACTGCATGAAAGAGCGCCAGAAGAGCAGGGCCGGCGGCATCTCGTCCAGACCGGTGAAAATCGTCAATCCCGAGGCCGTGATGCCGCTGGTCGCTTCAAAGAAGGTGTCGATAAAGGGTTGGTCGAGAATCAGAAAGAGAGGGATGGTGCCGGCCAGCGAGACCGTGATCCAGGCCAGGGCGGTGATCATCATGCCGTCCTGAATATTGGGCACCCTGTCCGGCAGGCGCCGGGTCAGAATGAGGCCGAGGAGGCTGATCAAAGTGCCGGGAATGACAAAGGCAGCAATGATCCGCACTGAGATTCCCGGCCCGGGAAAGATGAGATGAACCAAGGCCGGAAGCATCATGGCAAAACCGAAGATAAAGAGCAGCGAGCCGAGATAGTTCAAAATGGTCAGGCTGGTGATGAGTTTTTTCAGCATGATCTCAAGTTGTAACGTTTTTATCTTCGCGGCCGCTTGTTTCAGGCTGGGAAGATAATTTTTTTCGACCGTTATCTCACGGGAGTTTATTCTGCCAAAGTAATCTATACCTGAGGACGCCAACTCTGACAAGAATAATATCGGTGGTCTGCAAACGGGAAAGAGTTTTTTATCTTTTACGGTGGGTCTATCAGAACCGGCCTAAGATTTTTCTCGACCAAGCGGGCAAAGCGGCGGGATTTTACATCGACTTGCTTGACTATATAGTCGCCAAGGAGGGCTGGCGTTTAGAATATGTGCCGGGAACCTGGCAGGAGTGTCTTGAGCGTTTGGAAAACGGCGGATTGATCTCTTGCCCGCAATGGTCTGGAAGCTTTAAGCGCACTTGGCAGGGGGCTGCCGGATCTTGTCATATCCGATGCCCTGATGTCGCAGAGGTCCTGGACGAAGCTTGAAGTCGCTTTATCTTTCGGCAAAGAAAGCGAAACTTTTACAAAACCATTACAAAAAAACCGTGTAGAGACATAAAAGTTTTACAATGGTCAGCTATGTTGGCAATTAAGGGATGGCTGATGCTTAAGCCTGGTTGGGTTGCAGCATCAAGTATCACGAACCCTTTGCCGCCGCTAAAAAGCGGTGGAAAGGGTTCGTTAACTGCCGACACAGAGGAGGATGATCATGAAAAACTTGAAAATTTATTTGGTGCTTGTAACGGCGATCGTCTCGTTAACTATTCCAATGGCCGGTGCGGCCGAGGCGGGGAGCCGTCAGAACGGTCGAGATCTCAATCATTACAGCCAGAATCAGAGCCATAAATCCAGCAGTCGGAGTTACAGTAAGCGGCCGCCGGAGGTCAACCATAAACAGATAAAGTATGTCAGACATACTGACAGCCGCTATTACCCGCAGCCTCGGGTGCAGTGCGTTGCCGCGCGACCGGTTCGTTATGTTAAACCGGTTTGTTCGCCCCAATATCACAATCACCGCAACCGCTATCTCTATCCGGCCCTGATCGGTGCCGGAGTCGGCCTGCTGGTGCTGGGTCTGACCCGGTAAGCGGAAAGCCCGTCACTCGAAACAGGGTTGACAACGGTTCCTTTCTCAGCTATGCCGGCCGCTGGAAAAGCGGGTCTGCGAAAAAGCATCACAGACCCGCTCATCTTGTTTATGCCGGCGCCGGCATACGCCTTAAGCCTTTGGAGAAAGACCGATGAACCCGATATTCGTAACGGTTGTTCTGCTGATCTGCAGTAATATTTTTATGACCTTCGCCTGGTACGCGCATCTTAAGGAGCTTGGTGATAGACTCTGGATTGTCGCTGCTTTGCTCAGCTGGGGGATTGCCTTGTTTGAATATCTCCTGCAGGTTCCAGCCAATCGCATCGGTTTTACCGTACTCTCTGTCGGGCAGCTGAAGATTATTCAGGAAGTAATCACGCTGAGTGTCTTTGTCCCCTTCTCCCTGTTCTACCTGAAAGAGCCCCTGAAACTCGACTATCTCTGGGCCGGGCTCTGTCTGCTGGGAGCGGTATTCTTTATCTTCCGCAGCCGCTTTGCCTGATCCGGCTCATTCTATCTGATGAAAGAACAGCAGTAGTCAGTAATCTCTTTGATTTTCAACTTGAAGGTCGCATTGGCGGGCACCGTAAAGCTCTCGCCGCCCACGACTTTTCTCCAATCATTTTCCCCCGGCAGCAGCACTTCCAGGTCGCCCGACAAAATTTCCATCAGCTCTTTATCGGCCGTATTGAACTCATATTCCCCCGGCAGCATGATACCCAGGGTTTTTTTCGTGCCGTCGGCAAATTCGATTGTGCGGCTCGTAACCTTGCCGTAAAAATAGATGTTGGCAGCTTTAGTGATCGTGACATTCTCAAATTTAGACATTCTGTTTTCTCCTGATAGTTGTTTGATGGTTGTGGCAAACCTTCAGAGCTCAGTTCTACATGCCGATGGCAAACATTGACTCAAGATCGTGTCGGGAATAGGCTTTAAAAGCCAGCATGGTTTCTGATTTTAAAATGGTATCAATGCTCAGCAGTTTTTTCGTAACCAGATCCGCCAGATCTTCATTTGACCTGACGCGAACGATGGCGATCAGATCATAATTGCCGCTGACCGAATAAACTTCCGAGATCCCCTCTATTTCAGTAAGCTGTTCCGCCACTTCGTTGATTTTGGTCCTTTCCGTATTGATGAGAACTATTGAGGTAACCATTTTTGACTCCCTGTCAACCTTAAGTTAGAATCAGATTGCTGTCGGTTTTTGCCTTTTATCTCAGAGGTTGTTTTTACAAGAAAATGCCTGAAGTAGCAAGTCATGCTTAAAGCAGAATTTTTGCTCACGAGCAAGGGAGCTGAAAATGATTGACAGTCTTGGGTGTGCTTGGTAGAGATTTTCACAGTCCTGGATTTTCGGGCAGGTTTACCGGCAGGATTCGGTTATGCGACGCTGTAGCCATATTTCCAGCGCAAGATATCAAGGCGGCGGGCTATGCGTTTACATGGGTCAGCTTTTTGATCATCTTGGCTTTACAACCCTGGCTGAGTGGTATTTCCCTGGAGAATACGTTTAGGAAAAGATGGAGGCGATGAGCCAAAATGGAAGACTGGGCAATATTGTCGAGCGTCCCGTCCCGGCGGACCTTCAGAATATCGAACAGCGGGTTCGAGGTATCATGGGCTTGTAGGTGCCGCAAATCTGTATCATAATTAAGGTGTTCTCTGTCGGTGCAGGTGTCGGCAGGTCATAATGAGGGTGCAATAAAAATTTACCTGATTCAGGATGTAAAAAAACGTGATGAACGCACATATAAACCCCTTTATTATAGAACAAGAGCGGCCTGTGGTCTTTGCCTTGAGCCCTTGGGTTTGGTGTACCAGAAACTTGTTGGCGGGCCGCAATCGGATGAAAAAGATAATTGGCTTTCCCATGAAGTTGTCCGCGCTGTAATCATTAAACTCCTTTCTCTGATTCGAGCCTGGCGTGAACATCTGGGAATGACACTGGCCGAGCTTGTCTAAATAACGGCATAAGCCAGCGCCTTTTTGCGCGTCTTGAGAAAGCTAGCCGAAGCCATGAATATTTCACTCGAGCATTTACTCTCTGGACCACTTTTTATCTTTCATCGCAAATGATGATGTTTTAAAATGTCAATTTTCCACTGCAGCTTTATGAAGTCAACCCACCCACTCGTATAGTTTACTCTCGTAGCAAGTTCAGTATATCTCATCAGCTGAACCACATCGTCTAAAAAATATTACCTGAATGGCAACCTGCGTCGATAATTACATCTTGATTCAGGGTGCCGGCATCACGTTTTCGGGGTGTCCGTTACTACGGCGCTTTTTATGATCTTTACTAAAAAGTGGGAGGGCCCTGGGGGCTTGTCGCGAAGAATGATGTTGGGTTAAGGGTGATTTTTAGATTTACAAAAATTAATGCTATCCTCACCCACCCATCTGTGGTCTTTATTGATGTGATATAATTTTTTTGAGTGTTTTGTTAAAAATGGGTGTTGTGTTAAATATAAATTTATGCTTAGAGGGCGATACGTATGTTTTGCAATGAAGGTTAGGTTGGACTGGGGTGATGGGACGTTTTGTTTGATAATGGCAAATTAGAGTAGGGTATTTCAGTTCATGAAATCAAAAGAAGCGTTTAGTCTGTGGAATTTACTTCCTAATTTTCGGGATTTTTTTGATGGTAATCTTCATTCTTCAGATTGGTTAAGCACATTATTCATACTCGGTCTCATACTGGCTTTTGCTGTCGCCATGTTTTATGCATTGGGTAAATTTTTTTCTTCCTTAAATCAGGTAAAATTTTACGATAGATTGTTAGGGGATATTGATCAAAAGCAGCTCAGCTCACGCCAGAGAGATCTTACAATAAGAGCCCTCTCATACAAAAATGCAGATTATGGAAAACTGTGGAGAGAATTTGATGAAACCTTGGTTTACTCGCCTGATGGGTCGAAATTGTCAAATACTTTGGAAGCGGCTCATTTTTTCAATACCGGATCTTTGTCAAAAGGGTTAACCGGGAATCGTTTATTGGCAGCAGTTCCGGGATTTCTTACCGCCATAGGTGTGATTGGGACGTTTGTCGGATTGACAATGGGACTTGCAACCTTGGAAGTTAACCAAGATGCTGGTGTCGATGCTTTGCGCCAGGGAATCGGAAATATGATCAGTGGGGCTTCGGTGGCCTTTCTGACGTCAGTATGGGGGGTGACATCAAGCGTCGTGTTCAATCTGCTGGAAAAACTTATGGAACGATATGTTCGGAAAAGAATTTTCCGCCTGCAGAATAAGATTGATTATTTATATCCACGCATAAATGCTGAGCAATCTTTAGTTAAAATTGTAGATTATAATCGTATTGCGACCGAAACCTTGCAGGGGTTGGCCGAAAAAATTGGAGATCGTCTTCAAGAGGCAATTTTACATACCACCGACACAATCCGTTCAGGATTGGAAGAGAGTCTTAACCAAATTATGGCGCCGGCGATTCAATCCCTGGTTGCCAATGCACATCAAGGATCTAAAGAAGCCCTGGAAAGTCTGCTGAACCGTTTTTTAGATGGGGTTGGTGAGGCTGGTCAAGCCCAACGAAAAGCTATGGAAAGTACGGCTAAAGATGTTGCAGCCGCCGTTGGGGGTCTGGGAACACAAATTTCCAGTTTCCTGACAAGTCTTGAGGAACAGGCCGCAGTCGCTAAGGAAGAATCAAGAGCCCGGCATAAGATGGTTGATGAAGAGCTTCGGGGGAGAGAACACCTGCAAACTGAGCATCAAAAGGAACTTGAGAAAAAGTTTGAGATTATGATAGCCGGACTTGTTGAAAAATTAAATGAGCATCATCGACAATCTGAAGATCGTGATCATTCCAGGTCTGCAACGTTTGAAAAGCAATTGCAGGAAATGGTGATCAAGAATAATGAAATAGTTGAGCTGATTGGCGGTCGGGTAATCAGTCAACTTGAAAAAGGCAAAGAATCACATGATCGGCATGTCGAAAATATTAATAATATTCTCGATAATTCAGGAAAGACGCAAGGGGCGCTCGCCGAAAGGGTTGAAGCCTTGATCTCTTTACAGTATGACGAATCCGAGTTGCTTCGCCAGGGGATGTCCGAGCTGATGGGACAATTCCGTCTGGTCGCTGATGCAAATAGCTCTGCCGGCAGAGAAATGGTTGATGCCTCGAAACAGATGAATGCAGTGACAAATCAGCTTGGTTTGATGGCGGTAACGGTTAAACAATCTACCGACAAACTTGCAAATGACATAGAAAAAGCTGCCGCTCTTACCGCAGATGTGGCTGATAAGAATCATGAAGCAAGTCAGAATTTGAGGGACTCCCTTGAAGGTTATCGGCAGCTTACAAGGTCGATGGATGATGTCGTGACCAAATTAAGCGGGGCAACCGAGAGTGCTGAGAGAGGTTTTACGATTGTCCGGGAGCGACTGGACGAATTTAAACAGTCAATGACCAATCATGTGAGCGAACTGGATGGTCATATTCAGAATCTGCTCATCAATTATGCTGAGCAGGTGAAAAATCAGACTACAGAAAGACTCAATGTATGGAACGAGCAGACAAATTCTTACATCTCACTGATGACCAGGTCTATTCAGGCCCTGAACGCTCTGGTTGACGATCTGGAAAGCAAAATAGGTGACCGCAAATGAGAATGAGCGGCCACAGAAGCACAACTGAACCAGTTGACGATGATAATCCTTATTGGATCTCGTTTTCTGATATTATGTCCGGTCTTCTCGTTATTTTTGTTCTGGCCTCTCTGGCTTTAATTCTTGAGTTAACCGTAACCAAGTTTGAAGTCAACGATGCTATCCGGGAAATTGCCAAGGCGGAGCAGGTGCGTCGAGATATTTTGCAGGACATTGAAGAGGCTCTGAAAGAGAAAAATATTAATGTTCAGATCAGCGACAACCATACGGTGCTGCGCATCCCTGAAAATATACTTTCTTTTGCCAACAATGAGTATTTAATACCTGAAGCAGGAGGAATGAAGGAGACTGTAATTGAGATCGGTCGCGTGCTTTTCTCGGCAATCGCCAAAGGGAATCGTTGGAAACATCTCGATACGATATTTGCTGAGGGCCATACGGATTGTCGGCCGTCACTCCGGCATATGGGTAACTGGGGGTTGTCAACTTTCAGGGCTATTACAGTCTGGAATTATTGGAATGAAAATCTGCCAGATGCCATGCGTCTAAGTAACCTTAAAAACCATCTCGGTGATCCACTTTTTTCGGTAAGTGGTTACGGGGCAACCAGACCTGTGCAGTTGGTTCAGATCACCGAAGAGGAATTTCAGAAAAACCGGCGGATCGATATCCGGTTTACAGTCAGAAGGCCAGCTTTGGAAGAGTTTGAGAATATCAAAAAGTTGCTTGAGGAGTAGTTTGTGCCAGTTTCTCTGCCTGTTTTGAGATTTGATCTTCCGGAGTGGCAGCCTAGAGATTTTGCCTTACTCAAAAAGAATGAGGCAAAGATGGCCGGCATTCTTAGGAATGCGGGCAAAGGCTCTGATAAATTTGTCGAGGTTTGTAATCGTCTGGAACGTCTGGCGAGTTCACGACAGGCCGGTATGATTCCAAAGATTATCAAAGAATCTGTAGATGTCAGGGCCTTGACCCATATGTTTGGCCAACCGGTGTTTTACCGGTTGGCCGGAATAACCAAGCCGATGCTCGATAGTTTGTATACTCCGAGCCCCAGGTTGGGTTTGATCAGTCTGTTTCAGATGATCAGTGTTTTCTTCAAATATTTTGATCAGATTGGAGAACCTGAAATATTCGATCAGGTATGTCGAATATTACGGGAAGAGCTTGAAAATCAAAATGGTCGTAATGCCGGGCAGGAAATAGCGACACTGATAATCAATCGGGGTCGGCTTTTTACGATTAACGGCCCTCGGAATCTGGTTGCCTGTGCCAAAAATCAAGGTGCTGAGCTTGAAAGTGTTTTTAAGCAACTCTTTCTGCAAAACTACCATGATACCAGGTTCCACAAGGTTTGTCGTTATCAATATTACCTTGAAACCGTGCGCCAGCTAGCAGTAGGGGAAAGACACCCTGTTCTCATCGAAGTTTGCAAGCCGGAAGTCTACAACGCCCCGTATGAAAAGGGACGTCTTCTGGGGCATGAAATTTTGACCATTTTGATTGAAAGGTCATCCGGTCAGGAGGTCAGCGATGAATGGCGGGCGGTAATTTTAAGCATCGCCGGTGACCCGAGGGTTGCGGAAGCAAGTCCTCGGTTTCGCAAATGGTGGGCGATACTTGGCGTTGAGCTGCAGAAAAAGGTCATGTCCTGGCTTTCCGGGTTTGATTTGAGGTTGTTTTTAGAGGCCTTGGAAAATTTCGGTGTAGCTTCAGGAAATCGAGATTTACAGCGCATGTTCAAGGCCCGTAAGGTGTTTCTGGAGGGGTTGCATAAACAAGGATTGATAGGCGGCTCCCGACTTTTTGTGGGGGGAGCACCCGAGCGTTACCTGCTGGAAAATTATAAAAAAGATGAATTGCCTGAATATGCCAAGGTTTCCGACACATATAGATCCATGATTTATCTCCAAATCGGTCATTGCCACATGGTCGAAGGGAGCCATAGTTTCAAGCTGTGGTTATTTCCTGTGCTCCCGTCTGAAAGCAAAGTAATGAGTTATGCAAAAAAAAGTTTCAGTCCTCGTGAGCTGAGCTACGGGTTGGAAAACTTGTATTGGCAAGAAGTTGATTATGGTGCCAAAAAACCTGTTTCTATCGTACACCATCCTGATTTGACCTGGCAGGCTGCGGCAATAAATTTTCTGCAGAGTGAAGGTGTTTACCCTGACATAGAAAAGCTTTTGGAGCCGAACACATATTATGCGTATAAACGTCGCTACGGCATTCTTCAGAGTGATGGCATTTATCCAAATGCTGCGAAGATTCTTAAACCAAGGTCTTATAACTCATCTAAAAGTCGCTACAGGCGTTGATTAATATGAATATTAAGGACTTTATTAAGAACCTGGTTGTCCGGAACACAGAAGAACCGCACTTTGGAATGGTGGCCGACAGCGACGGCTTAAATTTTTTTTTAGCTCCCGACATTTTTGAAAAATGCTCAACAGGTGACGCAAACGGCTTGCTTCTGCATCAATACGTTTGCCTGCAAATGCTCGAAGAACAGGGTTATGTCGAGTCCATCCCCCATGGCTATATTATTCCTTCCGAACATGCTGTTGTTCTGGAAAACGAGGTTAAGTTACTTCTAGGTTTTCCTCCCCCTTATCCTGGCCTGTTTCGAGTCCGAGTCCATGGTCAAACAACCCAAAATGATTTTTTCATCAAGATAATACTGGTTCTGCCGGATGGGGTTGAACTACCCCATTATGAACTGAACGGCCCTTGCCTTGAACTTAGTTCCCAAGAGTTATTTATGTTAAGTTCCGCCGAGTGGCTCGCATTTAATGCTCTCAGAGAGCATCATAATCTACCTTTAGGAAACAGATCTGAGAGACTGAATTTAAAACTGGTCGGCAGTCTTCAGGCAGCTAAAAAACTTGGGATGAACATTGATCTTTCACATTTCAATAAAATAAATGTTTATGAGCCGGATAAGATTGGTATCTCAGTAACTGAACAGGAAAACGGAACGATTTTGCTTACTCCTGCATTCGGGACTGGAGATAGCCCTGATGAGGTTAGAAGACGGCTCGGACAGCTAAACAATAAAGATGCATGTGAAGTCAACGACGTTGGTGAGATAGGTGTGATCAGGGTACGGGACCAAATTGTAATTCTAGATGAAAAACGGCTTAAAGCGACCCATGAAATTATTTCCAATCGGGTAATCCCACAATCTCAGGTAAAAAGATTTTTGGAAACTCCGACCGCCTTTCTCGACGCAAATCTGGTTGACCTTGATGTTGGTTTTTCGTTTAGAGTCCGGGGGGCAACCGAATTTAAACATTCTTATTTTGGCGAAACTGATAAATCCGCTCTCGGATGGTTTGAGCAGGCAGGGCAAAAAGATAATGTTGTATCTTTCCCCGGCGCATTGCATGAGGTCGTTAAAACTGAAGAAGACCTTCAGTCCGTTGTAAAACAAATTGAGGATGCGCGGAGTACCGGGGCCACGGTTGTAGATTTTTCGGGCAAAACAATTGATATATCGGACGGCGAAGCGGTCGATAACATCTTAAAAAGTATTCAGAAAAAAATTGCTGCCCTTCCTTGTGACTGTCTTGAACCTGAGATTGCTATTGCGATTGAAAATGACGAGGTTTCCCCTGTCGTCGT
Organism: Deltaproteobacteria bacterium; assembly: GCA_016938065.1. GTDB lineage: Bacteria > Desulfobacterota > Anaeroferrophillalia > Anaeroferrophillales > Tharpellaceae > Tharpella. Next base: position 18,916 of record JAFGVI010000117.1, read on the forward strand.
CGTTGACATTAAACAGAATGACGATGAACTGGATTATGGTTTTGAAAGCATTCCGGTTTTCATCAAAGATGTAAGTTATAAAGGCCCTATTGATTTTTCCGGTTACAAAAGACAACCTTATACCCATCAGGAAGAAGGTATTCGCTGGTTATTGGGGCTTGCGCAACCTTCACTGGAGAATGACAAGATTGCGGTAAATAATGAGGCCGATAAGATTACGCATGGTGCTTTGTTAGCTGACGATATGGGTCTCGGCAAGACATATATGGCCCTGATTGCGATAGCTGAATATTATCGGCAATGCAGAGAAAAAAATATTGTGGAGAGACCTGTTCTTATCGTTGTTCCTCTCACTTTGTTGGAAAACTGGAAGGATGAAATTGAGCAGACTTTTTTGAAAAAACCTTTTGCCGATATTGTGCTTTTACAAACGGATGCGCAATTGAAGAAATTTCGACTTGAAGGTTCCGGTATTGAAATTCGGCAAAAGGTAGATCCTGAGAAATTGCAAGATTATGACCATCTGCTTATTCCGGAGAACGCAATTAAATACTCTCTTAAAATTGGAAAAGAGTTTGGCCTCGATAAGTTGGATATACCTCGCAGAGCCGTCATCACCACTTATCAGACTTTGCGGGATTATCAATTCTCTCTATGTCGGGTGGATTGGTCCTTCGTAATTTTTGATGAGGCTCAACACATTAAAAACCCAAATACGTTGGCAACCCGGGCCGCGAAAGGTCTGAAAGCTCAGTTTAAGCTGCTGGCAACCGGGACCCCGGTAGAAAATCATCTTGGCGACTTCTGGTGTCTGGTGGACACTGCCAAGCCTGCAGCCTTGAAGGAATATCAGGATTTTAGAAAAAAATATATAATTCCGCTTCGTCAGGCCGACCCGGGTGAAATTACACAGAAGCGGTTGAAGATTGGAAAGGAGCTGCGTGAAAAGGTTGGCCCGTATATGCTCAGGCGGCTCAAGGAAGACAATTTGCCGGGATTGCCCCTCAAATATATTTATTCTGGGGTGGAAGCCAGTGGAGGAAATGGTTTTCATTATGATCCTCATTTGGGGGTTGAAATGCGGGAAGAACAACTGCAACGTTACGATACGGCTATTAATACGGTGCTTGAAATTCAACAGCAGGAAGGTGGCGGTAATCCAGTTCTGGCCGGTTTAAACCAACTGAGAGAGATTTCTTTACATCCCTTATTATTAAATAAGGGTGTGCTTCCCACGCCAATAAATGCAAGCGAAGCCCGCTCTCTTTTTAAACTTTCCGGAAAATTGGAAATTCTTTTGACTATTCTTGACAAGGTAAGTGACAGGAATGAGAAAGCCATTATTTTCCTGGTAAACAAAAGGCTGCAGAGCTTTCTGAAAATAGCTCTTGGTCGCATATATAATATCACTGTCGATATTGTTAACGGAGACACCAAGGCAATCGTAAAATCCAGAGAAAATGCACATAAAACGAGAAAGGGTATCATTGATGCTTTTGAGTCTAGAGCTGGATTCGGCGTGATTATTATGTCGCCGATTGCTGCCGGTACTGGAATTACGGTTGTCGCGGCCAATAATGTGATTCATCTTGAAAGACACTGGAATCCGGCAAAAGAGAACCAGGCAACGGATCGTGTTTATCGTATTGGGCAAACTAATGATGTTAATGTCTATATTCCGATTTTAAAACATCCGGCGATTGATTCTTTTGACGTGAATCTGCATAAGTTATTGTCAAGTAAAATTATGCTCAAAGATGCAGTTATAACTCCGGAAGAGGTTTCCAGTGAGGAGATGGGGCAGGCAAACTTTCGTTCATCAGTCAACCCTGGGGTGAATCAGGAACTTTCGTTAAAGGGCTCGGACCTTAATTTTTTAAGCTGGGAAGAATTTGAGGCTTTATGTGCTGAAGTTTACGGCCTATATTTTGAAGCAGATGCATTTTTGACACCTACAAGTGACAATGGTGCGGATGTCGTGATTATGGGAAAGACGAATGTTCTCATTCAATGCAAACATACTGCAAATTCTAATTATTGCAGCACTGAACCCATGATTCAGATTCATGGCGCTAAACCGGCCTATGAAGAGAAAACTGGTAAATCATTTTCGACAC
>JAFGVI010000118.1 GCA_016938065.1 Deltaproteobacteria bacterium
AAAAAGCTTAGAGCCACGATTTAATAAATCGGAGGTACAGGAAATCTACGTTTTCCTCTTGACTTTACTTATCATAGATGACCCCATTGCTCCATTGCTCGTTCGTATCAGCTTAAAAGGGAGCAAGTGAGAAAAACCAGGGTCTGCCCCCGGCTTTCTTGCTCTAATTCAGCTTTGCCATAAAAATACCGTTGCGTATTTCTGCAACTGTTGTCCCGGCCCCCTGACCAGCATAAAAATCAGTATTAGAGGTACAATCTGTGCCCTGAAAAAGTAAAGCAAAAAGAGTCAACCCGCCATCAAGAACGGATTTACAGCAAATAGCACCTGGAACCGGCGCACTTGCTCCAGGTAAATTAGACGCCACAAAAACACTGGCACCGTTAAATGGATTCCGTGGAATCCTACTAGGATCAATTACAGCAGAAACAGTGTTTTCAGGTGTTACATCAGTCGTTCCGGTTCCCAATCTTCGACCAACTACAACTTTAGTGGTATTAGCCCAGTTGTTAGCATTAGTCGCAGCTGCAAGCCAACCTGTCAGAGTGTCGTAATAGGCCTTCATTGAACAGTCACAGTCATCATTTTGGGCCAATAAACTGTTTTCAGCCCAATTACTGGCAAAAGCAACCAGTTCCGTCCCATTCTGCCGGACCAGCGTGTACTTCGAATCGACATTTGCCCGCCAGGCGCGGGGGACGATGACGGCCAGCATGATGCCCATGATGACCATGACCAGCAGCATCTCGATCAGGGTAAAACCTCTTTCATCTTGCTTCTTCATTTTCCTTACTCCTTTTTTAAACAGTTTAGGTTAATCTTGCAAAATAACTCTAGATTTTTAACTTAATCTTGCTCCAGATTCGTTTCCTCTTGCTCTATAAGATGCCTGATTTCAGTTTCGAGTTTATGTGACCCGATGTAAGGACTTGATGTAAGGACTTAAGGATACAATCCGCTCATGGAAATCAAGCAATATTTTCTGAATCATCTGTTTATCCCTAAGCACTGCACCACAAACTATATAAAAAATTTCAAAACTAGCGCCCCGTCTGCCGCCTCTGCCAGTCAATAAGGTTCTCCTCTCTTCCCCCATCCTCCTGGTCGTCGTAGAGCCGGGCAACGAAGATGCCGTGGCGCAGGCCTTCGTAGGTTTCGTGATCCATGGCCCCGTACCAGCTGCCGCGCTCGGCATCTACCGCAACGGTTGCGGTATAGAGCAGGTAAAAGTTGAGATACTCCTTTAAAAGCGGATCGGGCTGGGCCGTAAGAAAAAGGAGACCCGGCTTTTTGCTCGGAATCGGCACTTCATACTTTTCATAAACTACGGCTTCATCCCGAACCACCTGATCATCGTTGACGCTGGCAAAATAATCAACAAAGTTAAAGGGATTTTTAGGTCGCTGTTCAACCGGCAGGAGGGATTTAACCCCAGCAAAAGCCTCATTCCCGGTATACTTACCAGACAACTTATAACTTGTAAACCCCGGATCGGTCGATTCTATATCCGTGTAAAGAAAATCCCGGGTTGTATAATTAGTCCTGCCGACCTGGTTACGGGCCTTATCTTCAGCCCAGGTCATAATCGCAGCGGCGATCTCGGAGCCGCACTGACGGACTTCGGCAAATTTGGCATCAAGCTGGGCTCTCTGCGCCCGCGGAATGATCAAAGCCAGGAGCAGACCGATAATCGCCATGACTAAAAGGAGTTCAATCAGGGTAAAACCAGCCCTTTTTTTATCATCAGCTTTTGACATTACATTCACCTTGAAATTTTCTCACATCCCACCGCCCGAGCCCACTGAACTTGAAAGTTCAGAGACCAGATTGTAGAGCGGCAGCAGAATCCCCATAACCAGAGCCAGAGCCAGCCCGCCCATGGCAAAGAGCAAAAGCGGTTCGAGCATGGCTAAAGCGGTGGCGATTTTGCGTTCGAGATCTTCGCTGTAGTATTCGGCGACGAGGTTCATCTGTTCGGGCAGGGTTCCCGACTCCTCACCGACGGCAATCATCCGGATCGTCATACGCGGCACATAGCGACTCTCACGCAAGGCATCGGAAAATAGTGAACCTTCAATAATCTTCTGCCGGGCCCGTTCCATAGTCTCCTGAAAGACGATATTGTTAATCGATAAGAGCGACATTTTAATGCCCCGAATAAGATCAATCCCGGCGTTACTGATCAAGGCCATATAGCGCATGAAAAAAGCCATGCGCATCTGAATAAAGAGTTTCCCTAAAGGGGGCAGATTAAATTCAAGCCAGTCGAGATAGCGCTTGGTCTCATCCCGGCTGCGCAGAGCGACAAAAAGAATAATAAAGAGAATAATCCCCAACCCATACCAGTGTCCGCTGGCTTTAAACGATTCCGAAATCGCCATAATGACCTTGGTCACCGTCGGCAGCGGCACCTCAAACTGCTCTAAGAGTTCAAAGAGCGGCGGAAAAACCTTAGCCAGAAAAACATAGGCGGCCAGCAGCAGAGCGCCCATGATAAAGCAAGGATAGATCAGCGCTTTCCGTACATTGCGAATCAGCACATCAATTTTCTTATAGTGCACCGACATATCGGTGAGGGTGCGGTCAAGATTCCCGGATTCCTCGCCAATTTCAACCAGACTGACAAAAAGCCTGGGAAAGGCGCCGGTTTTGGTCAAAGCCTGGGAAAAACTGTCACCACCCATGATCTCGGCGACAATTTTTTTTAAGGCTTTTCTTAAAATTTTATTCTCGCTGTCAGCACCCAGTTCGTCGAGACTGCGAACCAGGGGCACCCCGGCTTTGAGCATTACCGAAAGATTATTGCAGAATTCAATCAGATCCCGGCGGCTTAAGCTGCCGACGGCAAAACCCTCGAAACGACTTAAGAACAGTTTTAATCTGTCCTGGCGGGCTTCAATCAGAAAAAGCCCTTCGGCGCTGAGGCGGGTGGCCAGCTGAACCTCGTCCCGGGCCTCCAGGCTGCCACTGATAATCGAGCCGTCAGCCCCGGCCGCTTTATAAGCGAACTCCGGCATCAGTACCTTACAGGTTTTGGACTACAAGCCCGCATTATTGAGTAACCCGCAGAATCTCATCAATGGTGGTAAGCCCGAGTTTTACCTGATCCAGACCGTACTCGAACATCGTCACCATGCCATCTTTGATGGCCTGCTGTTTAATCGTTTCAATCGAAGCCTTGGTACTGACCAGCTCACTTAAACTGGGACCGATGGTCATGATCTCGTAAATACCGAGACGGCCATGATAACCGCTCTCATTACAGAGCTCACAGCCGCGCCCGCGAAAGAGCGGCCCGCCGGCATCAGGCCATCCGGCCAGACCGTAATCGGCGATCTCTTCCGCACTGAGCCGGTACTCCTCTCTGCAGTTGGTGCAGATCCGCCGGATCAGACGCTGAGCCACCACCGCCTTCAGGCTCGAAGGCAGAAGATAGGGTTCAACCCCGAGATCAAGCAGTCGGGCCACGGTCGAGGGCGCGTCGTTGGTATGAATGGTCGAGAGCACGAGATGACCGGTCATCGCCGCCTGCAGCGCCATTTCGGTGGTCTCCAGATCGCGGATTTCGCCGACCAGAATGATGTCTGGATCCTGGCGCAGAAAGGTGCGAATCGCCTGAGCGAATCCAAAATCGATCTTTTTATTAACCTGCGCCTGCTTGATCAACGGCATCTGATATTCAATCGGATCTTCGATGGTCAAAACATTTTTCTCCATGGCGTTGACCAGACGCAGCATCGCATAGAGGGTCGTGGTCTTGCCGCTGCCGGTGGGACCGGCAGCCAGGACAATGCCGAAAGGTATTCGGATCAGACGTTCGATCTTGGAGCGCAGCTCCTGACTCATACCCAGAGATTCAAGCCCCTGAGCGACACTAGATTTATCGAGAATGCGCAGAACCGCATTCTCGCCATGATGGGTGGGAATCAGTGACGAACGGATATCGACCGACCGGCCGGAAAATTTAAACTGAATGCTGCCGTCCTGAGGCAGGCGGTTTTCAGCGATATTCATCCCTGAAAGAACTTTGATCCGGGTAATCAGGGGTACATGAATCTGCCGGGACATGACATACTCGCCGCGCATGATCCCGTCAACGCGAAAACTGATCCGCGTGATCATCTCTTCCGGACTGAAATGGATGTCGGTGGCCCGATCGCGAATGGCTTTAATAAAAATCAGCTCAAGCAGACGGATTACCGGCGCCTCAACCTCCCCTTCGGCAATCTGCCCGCCGCTTAAGGCGGCGGCCAGATTAAGATTGACCTCTTCATCAATTGACGCCCCGAGACCGTATTGAAATTCAATCGTCTCCATCACCGATTCAAGATCGGCGGCATAAACCAGCACCGTCCGCCTGACCGCCCGGCGCAGGGCATCAATGGCAACGACATCGCTGGGATTATCCATCGCCACCTTGAGATTTTCTCCGTCGATGGCAAAAGGCATCAGACGGTAACGTTCGGCGAACATCTTATCAACCAGCTGTACGGCCGCCGGTTCGACAAAGGTAGTTTTGAGATCAACAAAAGGCAGATCATTGGAGATCGCAACCGCCCGGGAGAGCTCCTTGCGGTTAACAATGCCAAGCCGCAGCAGCACGTTACCTAAAAGCTCACCCGTACTGCGCTGTTCTTTTAAAGCCAGACCGATCTGCTGCTCGGTCGCCATCCGTTCATCGGTTAGAACTTCACCTAAACGCCGCATCACAAAAACCTTTTTCGGCCACGCCGAAAATCAGAGACAGGGTTGCCTGAAACGTTACTGCACATAAGCGGCCAGCAACTTGATCCGCTCACGAATCCGGCGTTCAAGAGCTGGATCGTTTTCCAGCATATGACTTTGCAAAGCCTCCTGATAGAGCCTGCAGGCCAGAGCAAAATCTTTCTCCTGCTCGCAGCAGGAGGCATAGGCCAGCAGAGCTTTCAGGTTGTGCGGATCAAGCGCCGTAAGATTACGATAATAGATTAAAGCTGCGCTCTTGTCGCCCTGTTTCCGGGCCAGCCAGGCCAGATTGTTCAGCGCACTGGATGATCCTGCATCAAGCAGCAGGGCATCGGCAAATAATTTCCGGGCGCCTTCATAGTCGCTGCCTTTAAGCGCAATCAGGCCCAGATTAACTTTCACCCGGGCATCTTGGGGGTCGTTGCGTCCGGCCCGGGCCAGAAGTTCACGGGCTTTGGCAAAATCGTTTTGCTCCAAGCTGATCACTGCCAGATTGAGCAACGCATCCTGATATTTTCCATCAAGTGCCAGAACCCGGCTGAAATAGTAACGCGCCCGACTGTAGTTGCCGGCATTCAAGGCGAGCACACCAGCCTGAAAAAGATGAGCCAGATCATCTTTGCCCTGCGCCGACGGCACCCGGGAGATGGCTGTTTTCTTTGATTCAGACTCCGGCCTTTCGTCCGCAACCGGCACTGAACTGATATGGACAGCGGCACTCTCCGCGGCCACATCTTTGCCTGCAACCCTTGCCTCAGCCCCGGCCGCTGCCAGGCCCGCCGCCTTTTCTGCAACCAGCCCCGATGAGCTCCTGTTTTCAGCCGGCAACGCTGCCGGCTGGGGTGACAATAAATTTTGATCCGGCGCTTGTGCGGTCATCATTGCGGGCTGAACCCGGGTTTGCGTTTGCTTTTCGGAACCGGTTCGCGCCTCAGCCGATAACGCTTTACGGTTTGCCGCCTGCGATCGCTGCACCTCGTCTGCCGGACTTGCCGGTTCCTGATAGGGCGGTGCCGCGGAAGGTTCCGGCTCCGGTTCGGGCATCGTCAGAAAATAGCCCACACCGCCAGCCAGCAGCATAAAAACCAGCAGAATAACCGTTTTAAAAGAAACCTTCGGCGGCTCTTTGCCGGAACCTCTGCCGGGGCCTACGCTCCGTCCCGATTTCATGACCGGCGGCACGCCGACGGAAGCTGAGGGCTGCTCCTCTCTGGCAGCCCGGCTTTTTTTGAAATAATCATTAATCAGACTCACTTGTAAAACACCGTCGGGGTCAGCATGACCACCAGCTCAACCCGTTCATCTACATTTTTCTGGCGCCGGAAAAGTCTACCCAGCAGCGGGATATCTCCAACCAGAGGCACCTGAGAACTGTTGTTGGAATCGATTTCGGTAATCAGCCCTCCGATAATAATCGTTTTGCCGTCATCTACCCTGACAATTGTATCGGTCTGCCGTGTATTGATCACCGGCACATCAAAGGTGTTGTTATTATAACTGAAGGTCTTATATTCGGCCAACTCAGAAACCACAGGAATAATATGCAGAGTGATCACGCCGGCAGCATCAATCTGCGGCGTAATCCCCAGGGAAATGCCGGTATTCGCGGTGACGACTTCAGGCACAATAATTGTCTGATCATCATTGTTGCTTTGGGCCTGCCACTGCAGATAGGGAATCTGGCGACCGACCGTAATCACCGCCGACTGGTTGTTGAGGACACTGATCCGCGGCGAGGAAAGAACCTTGACATCACCCTGGGTCGCCAGGGCATCTAGAACCCCGTCGAGGACGTTGCGCCGCGAGGGATCACCCGTATACTGAACATTAAGTCCGGTCGCACCGCTGGCGAAATTGCTGGCGATGGAAAGGCTGCCGCTTTTGATGACATCGTTGGCCAAAAGATTCCAGTCAATGCCGTACTCGAAACCACTGCTTAAAGAGACCTGAATTATTTTAGCTTCAATGATTACCTGACGACGCAGCGCATCTTGCAGATCGTCGAGATATCGCTGCACCAGGGCCAGATTCTCGCGACGATCGGTAACCACAACAAGACCACCCATCGGGTTGATCTCGACCCGGGCATCAGCCGAAAGCAGCGCCCCGGCACCCGAGGCCCCACCGGCACCGCCACTGCCCAGAGCTTTTTCAATTTTTTCCCAGACCTTGAGATAGTCGCCACTGGTTTCGGTTGAAATCTCGAACCCCCCGGCGCCGCCGGAGGAACCGCCGGGACCGCTGTTACCGGAAGCACTGTCTCCCCCACTCTCCCCGCTGTTGGAAACCAGACTGTAATCAAAGTGAAAAACTTTGGTTTCAAAGGCCAGAACCGTCAGAATATTTTCTTTGATCGTATAAAAATTTTCACAGGAATCAAGAATCAGCGACAGTGCCTGGCGCAGGGAAAGATCACTGAATTCAACGGAAATCGGATAACTGCGGTCAACCCCTTTTCCCAGCACCAGATTAAGGCCGGCTTCCCGGGCCAGACCGAAAAGCACCCCTTCGAGCGGCGCCCCCCGGGTCGAAAGGGAAAAGAGCATTTTTTCAAAAGGCAGTTGTCCGGCCATCGCCGCTTCCGGCGTCAACTCCGCCAGTGCCGGCAGATGCCCGGGGGAACGTTGCAGGGCCGTACCGGCATAAGCCCCGTAGGGCAGACGCGGCTCCCGGGTCGGGGTAATGCCGCCGCTGTTCCCAGCCGGCCCCGGCACCGACGCCGCACAACCGAGCAGTTGCAGACACAGCAAAAGGCCGAGAAAAAAAACCGGAACGGGGAGAAAATCAGACACCATGATCCTCTTGCATCGATTAATCATTTTTCACACTTTTTTTATCCGTGGTAAGAAGAGGTTCCAGACGGCGCATAAGTTCACTCAGGGCCGCTTTCTGTTTTTCCGGAGCGACATTTTCCGACACAGTTTTTACTTTTTTCTTAGCTTCGGGCAAGGAGAGCGTCGCTGTCGTATAAACCCCCAGCGGCGCCAGCACGGTCTTTCCGGAACTTAACAAACTGACCCCCGCTTCGGTGATACGAGTTATGCGATAACCTTTAAAAAATTCACCCTCGTACACCAGCACATTATCGAGCAGAGCACTTCTCTGCTGCTCGCCGATCATCAGCATCTGTACCTGAGGCAGAAAAACCTCCCTGTCGGCCGACTCACTGCCGGCCGACGGCGCTTTCCGTGCAGCGGTTTCGGCAGCCAGAAATGGATTTCGCAAAGCCTCCCGCACCGGCAGAGGGGCTCTGACTTCAGCTTTAAGCGCCGCCATCTCTCTGATCAGATCCATGGTCGTCGCTACCTGTTGCGCCGGAGGCGGTGACGGCATCTGCTCAATCGTCGGCGGCGGCTCAGGAACCGGCAGATGCAGAGCCAGGCGGGGCTGAACCAGATAGAGGTTAACCAGAACCACACCTATGACCACCACCCCGAAAAACAGCAGCACCGAAGATTGACGCATGGCGCTACTCTCCCGCCCGCGGTTGAACCAGAAGAAGTTTATCCGGGATCATCAGACTGACGGAAAGCTCACCGGCAACCCGACCCTGCCCCGGACTGCTGTTTAAATGCAAACGCTCAACCCGCAGCGGATAAGTTTTCTGCATCAGCAGATAGTCCAGGAAAAAATCCGCTTCAGCCACGGTCGAAAAGTTGAAACGGAAACTGAAATCACTGGCTCTCAAAGGTACCGGAGTTTTGACAAACTGCAACTGCCGGCGCATAACCACTTGCGCTCCAACCGCGGCCAGAGCCTGAGCATGGAGAAAATCAAGAAACCCGGCAAAAACCGCTTCCGGATCCGCAAAACCCATCAGTACGGAAGCCGGAATATTGGCAATAACCTGTCGGTAGTGTTCAAGTTCACGCTTCAACTTCTCCTGCGTCAGTGTCATCTGCCGCGAGGATGATTCGAGATTGCTGATCCCGGCCTGCAGCATCCTGATATCGGCTTTATCCCCGCGCCCCAGAAGCAGTACCTGCAAAATCGCCAGCAGCACCAGCAATACAATAATAAATCTATATTGCATGGGGCATAAGCTCCGCTTCAGTCCTGACGTGCAGTTCCATTTTAAAACTGAAGACACGAGCTCCCGGAGCACTTAATTTTTTCGGCACATAGCTCAGATTGCGCACCACAAAAATCGACGATGACTCCAGTTCACTGCCGAAAAAGCGCAGACGTTCCAGACCGGCCTGCCAGTCAACGGCCCGCACACTCCCACTTATCGCACCCAGCCACTCCCCCCTGACCTGACTTTTCTTATCCGGCTGCACGTTAAAATCATCCAGCACAATCTCCGGAGCAACCTTCAGCGCCAATTCCGCGAGCAGCTTCGACCAGGGCGGCCGCTGCCGGTAAACCTCATTATAGTAAGCTTCCCAACCCTGCAACGGCCTGAGACTTTTAACATCGCGCTGCAGAGCCACAACCCGCTCTTTGAGTTCCTCGTAGCGGGCCAGACTGCCGGCATAACTCCGCCGCAGTCGTTCTTTCTCCATCTTGAGCTGAAAGAGCCAGGCCCCGGCCCCGATAAAAGTGACGGCCAAAGCGGCATAGGCAAAGGTGTAGAGTCTTTGTGAGCGTCTGCCGGAAACCAGCTCCGGGGGTAGAAAATTGAACTCTTCGGGCACCGCAAAGAGCCCGAGCAGATGAGCCAGAGGACCGATCTGCTCGGGCTCAAGCCCGGCAAAAGGTGAACTATCCGGCATTCTCACCGTCAGGCCTACGACATTAAGCGGGAAACGCTCTAACCCCCGCGTCACCGCTGCTCCGGCCAGGAGAAGAATTTCCGCGGGGGCCGCCTGACGGAACTCCTGCTTGAAAAAAGTCTGAGTCAGCGCCAGTTCGCGACCTAAGTCGACAATAAAACGCTCCGTGGCAAAACCACTAAGGTCGGCATCACCCTCGGCCAGCCCGATTGGTACTGAACGGGCAATCTTGACCAACCCTTCCGGAGAAGCGACCACAATCTCGGTCGTGCGCCGAGCGACCCAGGCCACCATGAAGGAACGTGAGCTCTTGAACAGCGAGGCAGCCAGTCGGGCTAAGGCCGAAGGCAGCGGCGCAATCCGTTTAAGTTTTTCTTTACAGGGAAGAAGCTCGCGCCAGACCGGCTGCAGCTCCTGATGGGAGATGGTCAGTACCGGGGTCCTGTCACGATCGACCTCCTCAACCGGCACCCCGCGGTAGAACCGGGAACTTACGGCAATCCCGATCCCAACCTTGGCTTGAACACTTTTATCAATCAGAGCGGGAAGATATTTTTTCCCGACTTTGGGCAGCTCATCCCAGGTGTAAAGCGAGGTCGGAAAGGCTCCGGCAAAAAAAATCTCGTCGGCCCAGTAACACAAGTCCGCTAAACTTCCCGGGGTTACCTCCTGCAAGGCGCCCAGCGGGGCAAAAACATCACCCTGTTTTTCAACCTTCAGAGCATGATAATCGTCTCCAAAACGACAAAGAGACAAAAGTTTCCGCGCCAAAACAGTACCCTGGGATAAAGGTTAAAAAAAACACCCGCTTAAAGCCGCTCCCGAAACAGGTTTCACCAATTACAGAAAAAACCGTTAAAGTCAATAAATTTTAATAATTACAAAGAGCCGGGGTCGATCTCAGTCGTTTGTAAATTTCGGTGCAGCAAGGACCCCGGAGAGATGAAAACCAACGAGAACTTTCTCTCTGGAGTTCAGCTTGCCGCGGAAATCGAGCTGTTCCGGGTCAGTAAAAAAACGTCCCTGAGCCTGCAAAGATTTATCTGAGAACGTCATGGCAAAATCATCCAGCCGCAAAACTTTGTCACGCCAGGAAAATTCTCCGGAACTTCTGGAGAAGGCGCCCGCCCCCAGTGACCACAGGGAGCTGCCCTCCTGCTCCAGAAAGTGCTGCAGAGCCTCAAATAACGGCTGCCCGAAGAACCGCCCCTGAGACAACTGCCATTTTCCTTTAAGATTGAGCCCTCCACTCTCCTGTCCCGCAACCCGCAACCGCCCGCCGCCAACCAGGGAGGCATCAAGCACACCGGTTAAGGCCAGAGTTTTCTCAAAAGGTTTCAGATCGAACTTTTCGGCGACCAGCGAAGCCTGCCAGCGCGGTATCTGTAAAAGTTCATCCAGAATCAGGGAGAGCCGGACTTGACCCTGCGAACCGAAACGCGCCGCCAGTCGCTCAATTTCAAGCTGCAGAAGATTTTTTTCAGCAACCAGTGTAAATTCGCGTAGAGAGATAGCGTTCCAGAGAAGTGTCTCAATCCGGCAGTCACTTTTAACGATCCAGCCCCATGCCGCCAGCCGCCAGAGAAGATTTTCACCCCGCTCCCGAAAGACGGACCAGGGCGAAACCTCGAGACCCGGCCCTGCCGCCACCCCCCCGGGTTTTTCCGATGGCATAAAAGTAGCGGCGGACGCCATGACAAGATTATCATCTGCCGGAACCGCAGCCGATGCTGCCGGCGCGGCCTCTGCCCTTACGGCAATTTTTTCAGCCTGGAGCTTAAGCTCCAGAACCGGCGCGGAAAATGGATTGCCGATCAGTTTAAAGTCACCCTCCAGACTCCCCTCAACCTGGTATTCGGGCAACGCCAGCGGCGGCCAGGCACTCATGGTCCGGGTCAGATCAGCCACCTTTATGTGATTAACCAGATTGACAAAGAACGGTTCCCGAAAACGAATCAGACCACGGGTAAAAAGCGAAGCTTTTTCGGGATACTCCAGAGAAATGCTTTTTATATTGAGATAGCCGTCACGACGCTGAAAAAAACCGGAAAAATTTGCCTGCAGAGCCCCCTGCGACCAGGGTTGCGCCGCCTCCGGGTTGGCCGTAAGCCGGGAAAAATGGTGCTCCGAAGCTGCAAATCTGCCAGAAAAACGCAAGCCCCCGTCAGGGTTGCCGTCAATATCAAGAGCAAGATCAGCCCTGTTAAAATCGGCTAGCCAGCGATTATCACGCAGGTTTAACGCCAAAGCCTCAGACGGCAACAGAGAAAGACCCTTGCACTGAAGGGACAGAGCCAAACGGTCTCCCGCATCACTGCCCTCCGCAGGCGGCGCCGATTTTTCTGAGGCCGGTGGCATTTCAACCTTGTACCAGTTCGCCTTAAGCGTGCATTCTCCGCCGTTAAGCTCTCCCGCCAGGAGAAAATTTTTGCTCTGATCCTGAGCCTTTAAAGACCACTCGCTCTCAATATGAGTGAGTCTGAGGGGTGCTTTACAGCCGGGCACCCCGGTCAGAGTACACGCTCCGTCCTGGACCGTGATGAGACCGGAAAACCCCGCATCGCCGGACTCCGCACTGTGCAGTAAACGCAAAAGCAACCGGCGGGGCAGTAACGACCCCGCCGCTTCTGAGGTCAACCATGCAAAAGGGATGGCCGCCTGCCCTCCGAGCAAACGCAGGGCTTTAATGCGGGGAGAAAAGGTAAGCAGTGACAGGGGAGAAAGGTCAAGTTCCAGGGTGTCGACCTGGAGATTGAAGGCGGAGCTGTTACAGACAAAAGCCTGAACGGCAAGGGCCGGACGGGGCAACAGTTTAATCCTGACATCCTGCATCTGGCAGGGCCATGGCAGAATCTGAGAAAATTGCGCCTGAAGATAGTGCTGCAGTCGAGCTTGCGGTATTCGGGGCAACAGGCAGAACAGAGCGATCAGCAACCCCAGCCCCAGACCGGGCAGAAGAAAACGCCTGACTCTCTTTTTTTCACTCATCAAACTTTAAGTCTCTCAATGAGAGCGCGGATCATCTGACATGATTTATTGAGGGCCTTGAGCTCCTCAGGCAGCAGTTCGAGTTCAATGACTTCTTCCACCCCCTCTCCGCCAAGCTTCACCGGCACCCCTAAATAGCATTGGGAAATGCCGTATTCGCCCTCAAGCAGGGCCGCAACCGGCAGGACTCTCTTCTTGTCTTTAAGAATCGCTTCGACCATCTTGCCGACAGCGGCCGCCGGTGCATAAAAAGCACTGCCGGTTTTCAGAAAAGAGACAATTTCCGCCCCGCCGTTACGCGTCCGCTCAATGATGGCGTCAATTTTCTCCGGACTCATTAAAGCCGTCAGAGGTATGCCGGACACCGTGAAGTAGCGGGTCAGCGGCACCATACTTTCACCATGGCCGCCAAGGACAAAAGCACTGACATCTTCCACCGAAACCTGCAGTTCGGAGGCGATAAAAGAACGCATTCTGGCAGTATCCAGCATCCCGGCCATCCCCATGACCCGGTTTTTAGGAAAACCGCTGATCTGTTTGACGACATAGGTCATGGCATAGAGCGGATTGGTCACCACCAGCAAAAAAGCCTGCGGTGAATACTTGACCACCCGCTGGGTGACAAAGGAGACAATTGAACAATTTTTTTCGAGCAGATCCGCCCGGCTCATGCCCGGCTTGCGCGCCAGCCCGGCCGTGATAATTACAATATCGGAGCCGGCGGTATCGGCGTAGCTGCTGCTGCCCGAAATCGAGACATCACAACCGTCTATAGGTGAAGCCTCCAGAATATCAAGGGCTTTGCCCTGAGCCAGACCGTCGATAATGTCAAACAGGACGACATCCCCCAACTCCCGGGCCACCAGCCAGTGAGCACAGGCGGAGCCCACATTCCCCGCGCCAATAATAGAAATTTTCCGGCGTTTCACAATTACAAACCTTCAGCTAAAAAAGAGTTGCCAGCCGGGCATTGGCCTGCCGCAGACGCAACTGCTGCAAAAAAGCGGCGCCGCGCCAGAGCCTGGCCGCCGTCGCCGGATAATCATTTAATAATTTTGCCGCCCCTTGCGCACCGCAGAGCAGAAGACGAGCATCTTCAACCACGCGCAGGGTGGTTGAATGGTTTCCCGCCGAATCAAAAACCAGCTCACCCACAGTAGCTCCCGGCAAAAACTCGGCCAGAATTATCGGCTTGCCCCAGCCCGGGGTTTTTTTCACGGCTTCCAGGGATCCGCTTATAAGACAGACCAGCAGCGCCTCATTCCCGCCCTCAATCCAGAGTTCGGTACCGGCCAGTTTCGCGCAAGGATTACTGACCCTGAGAAAACACTGCCAATCAACTTCGTCACAGAAGTTAAAAAGGGGCGACTTCCGCCAGGCAAAATCGGGTCCGCCGGGAAGATCTGACTCAGCCATCCTTTTTTTCTCCGGCTTGCGCTATCTTCTTCTCCATCTGAGCGAGAAGCCCGGTAAAGCCGTCCTTTCTCATGATCGGGCCGAACTGACTGCGGTAGTTGCGAACCAGACTGACATTTTCGATAATCACATCATAAACCAGCCAGCGGCCGGCATCTTCCAGAAGCTTATAGCTGAGGGGAATCTCCCGGCTCGGACTGATGACCTTGGTCTGCACCTCAGCCTTGCTGCCGTTGATAATCTCTTTGACATAGGAGATCTTTTCATTGGCGTAACCGTCAATGGTAGCAACATAGCTCTCTTTCAGAAGAGCTTTAAAGAGCTCGGTAAAACGCCGGCACTCGGCTTCACTCAAATCATTCCAGTCCCGGCCGAGAGAAAGTTTTGCCATCTGCCGCATATCAAACTGCAGAAAAACCACCTCGGCAATGTGCTCCCGACGCAGCTCCTTTTTCTCCTCACCCTTGAGCGACTCATCCCGCAACACATCGAGCAGGCGATTGATACTGATCTCAAGCTGTTGCCGGGGACCAACCTCTGCGGCTAACAGATTCAGAGGCATAAGGCTGAGCAAGAGAAAACATGAACACAATATAGATGCAATGAAACGACGCTGCGACATAAAACTACTCCAACCACTCCCGCAATAAATATTCTGTTAATCCACCCCGGCTGACGCTTTCATTTATCTCCCCAGCAGTTTCTGCTGGTGCTGGCGGTAAGCATCACGCACCGCGACATAAGGATCAATGGCGCCACTCAGCATCTTCTCGTACTCGCCAAGTTGAAAAGATGTCCGGTTAATGGCGTTGGAAGCCTGCACGCCGACCGCCGCCAGCGGATCATGGCTCAAGGTATAAAAAAGAGGTGAGGTCAGGGTGTCGCCGGCGAGACCGCAAGTACCCCGCAGATCGTTGGGCCCGAAAAAAGGCAGTACCAGATAAAAACCTCGGCCACATCCGTACGTCGCCAGGGTTGAGGCGAACTGACGCTCGTGCGATTTCATCCCGTCAAAACCCGCAGGATCCATCAGACCACCGACCCCGGCTGTGGTATTGAGCAAAAAACGGAGAAAGGTCTCTTCCGCCGCCTTAAAACGCCCTTGCAAAAGCAGATTGATAATCCTGGTCGGCTCAAGAAGATTATTGAAAAAGTTGAGCAGCCCGGTACGGAACATACTCGGCGTCACTTTGCGATAGCCGCGGGCGGTTGGTTCCACAACCCAGCGATGCAGGCGGTCATTAAACGTAAAAATCGCCCGGTTGAAGATCTCCAGAGGATCGTCCAGGCTGCCTTCGACCTTTTCGTCATACTCCGAAAACTCATCCTGATGTGCGTTTGTCAGGGCTGTCTCGGCCCGACAATTTTGCGGAACAAATAAAAAAGCAGCAAAAACCAAAATGCCGGTCAAAATGAACACCACTAAAAATTCACGATTCAGCCTCACGTTCCGCATACTCTACTCCACTTTACCAAAAACATATTTACTGATCAGCGCTTCTAGATCAACTGCCCCTTCAGTTTCAGTTATCCGGCCCCCGTCTTTAAGATAATCTTCTTCCGCACCGGGAGTCAGCTGCACATATTTATCACCGATAATCCCTTGCGTTTTTATCGAGGCGAAAACATCACTGCCAATTTTAACCTCGGGTTTGAGCGCCAGCACCACCCGGGCCTGATCATCCACCAGTGTTATCTCGGCGACCTTACCCACCTGAACCCCAGCAATCTCAACGCGGGCGCCGCTTTTCAGGCCGCTGACCGAATTGAAACTGGCGGAAACCTTATAGTAATCCCCGCCGAAAAGCTCAAGCCCCCCCAGATTAAGCGTCAGATAGGCGATTGCCAGCAAGCCAACCACCATAAACAACCCAACCGACATCTCCAAATTAAATCTTTTCATTGCCTTTTCCAACCTGAAAACCCTTCCCAAAAATAAATGCGCCCTCACCCGGCCTCTGCACTGCAGATCGACTTAAGACTCCTGCAACTTCAGCCAGACTTTACAACTGATGCGACGCCCGCCATGATCAGACCTCATCGCGGCTGCTGTGCGCCGAGCCCATAACCCGAACAATAAAATCCCTGACAAAGGGGTCCCGACTCCGCTGCAGCGATTCCGGAGCAAGGCAGGCCCTGACCTTGCCCTGATGCAGTATGGCAATTTTGTCCGCCAGATTGAAAATTTTAGGAATATCATGACTGACAATAATACTGGTGTAGCCGAGTTTTTTCTGGGTCTCAAAGAACAGGCGGTAGACCTCGTGACTCTTCACCGGATCAAGACCGGTTGTCGGCTCATCAAACAGGAGAATGTCAGGCTCCAGTTGTAAGGCCCGGGCCAGACCAACACGTTTTTTCATACCGCCACTTAATTGGGCCGGAAACTTGTCGGCACTGCCTTCAAGATCCATCGTCTGCAGGGCGGCCGTAACCTTTTTTTCAACCTCCGCTTCGGGCAGACGACTGCGCTCACGCAGCGGCAGGGCGATATTATCAAAGACACTCATTGAATCAAAAAGAGCAACCCCCTGAAAAAGAACCCCGAAACGGGTGCGCAGACGGTTGAGAGCCGCCCCTTTAAGCCGGGTGACATCCTCTCCTTCAACCAGAACCTGTCCCCGATCCGGACGAATCAGACCAAGGATGTGCTTGAGCAGAACACTTTTGCCCTGACCGCTCTCACCACAGATAACGGTGGTCGCACCGCGCTCAATATCAAGATCAACCCCGCGTAAAACCGCTTGCGCGCCGAAACTTTTATGAATATCGACCAGTTTGATACAAAATTCGGATTGAGTCATGAAATGTCTTGTTGTAAGGTTACTGCAATAATCTGCAAGCTTGCAGAAGTTACCGTTAAAAATGCGAGAATATCCTACATCATCAGCGAGGTGATCACATAATCGGCCACCAGAACCGAGACCGATGAAACAACTACCGCCGAGGTTGTCGCCCGGCTCACCCCTTCGGCCCCGAACCCCCAGGCCCGTCGGTTAACCCAGAAACCGTGTTCGGCACAAATCCAGACGAGCAGAAAAGCAAAGCATAACGATTTAGTAAAGCACATCTTGAGGTCAACCACCGTCACGCTGTCCCGCATACTGGCCAGATAAGCGCCACCATTGCCATGCAGAAGCACCACTCCGACCATGTATCCGCCAAATACGCCAACCAGATTAAACACCGCCGTCAACAGTGGGATCGACAGCAACCCGGCAATAAGTTTGGGCGCCACCAGATAACGATAAGGGTTGATCGCCATGCAGTCTAAAGCATCGATCTGCTCCGAAATCCGCATGATCCCCAGTTCGGCACACATCGCCGAACCCGTACGACCAATCACCATCAGAGCCGTAAGCACGGGACCGAGTTCGCGAATCAGGCTTAAAGCTACCGCGGCCCCGAGTGCGCTGGCCGAACCATATTTGCTCAAGGTATAGTAGCCCTGCAGGCCCAGCACCATGCCGACAAAAGCCCCAGTAAAAAAAATCACCAGAAAAGAGCCCGCACCGATTACCTGAATCTGGCGCAAAACCGGCCTTAATTTATAAGGCGCCTGAACCACCCCGAGCAGGGTGTGCAACAAAAAGAGAGCTGAACGTCCCAGACTTTCAAGACTTCCCAGCCCCCAGCGACCTAACTTCTGCAAGCTTTCCAACAAGCCGATCCACCCTCCGTCACCGAGCATGACAATTAAGTAAATTTAATCTAAGGGGAAATATACTAATTTAACTATACAGTCAATCAGTTTTCGCAGACACCAGAGACCGACTTTCAATAATCGACAGCGATGCAAACCCCGAAAAATCATTCTCAACAAATAATTCCGCCATGATGGAAAACAGAGAGCCGTCTGTTTATCTTTAATTCTGAAATTTACACTTGCAATTTATTTTTTAATAGAGTATAGGGCGCCTGCTTTCTTACGAACCTTACATTCGGCTAGGTCGTAAGATGCCCGGTCGTCAGCAACCTTTATCAGACCGGCACCCCGTTACTACTGTTGTGAATAATCCATAATAGTCTATGGCTGATCAGATCGCCTGCCGTCGCAAGACAGCAGGCGCTCTTTTTTTATTGGAATCTGATTGAAGGTGTGAAAATCGTAATCAGCGTTTAAGCTCACACAACTATCGACAAAAGCGTAAAAAGGTGAAAAGAACATGAGCATTGAAATCAACAAGATACGCAATATCGGAATCAGCGCCCACATCGATTCGGGCAAAACCACGCTGACCGAAAGAATTCTCTTCTACACCCAGAGAATTCACGCCATTCACGACGTTAAAGGCAAAGATGGCGTCGGAGCCACCATGGACTCAATGGAACTTGAGAAAGAGCGCGGCATCACCATTGCTTCAGCCGCCACCTTCTGCGAGTGGAACAAACATGAGATCAATATCATCGACACCCCGGGCCATGTCGACTTCACCATTGAAGTAGAACGCTCCCTCAGGGTCCTGGACGGGGCTATTCTGGTGTTGTGCTCCGTCGGCGGCGTCCAGTCTCAGTCCATCACCGTCGACCAGCAGATGAAACGCTACAAAGTTCCCTGCATCGCCTTTATCAATAAATGCGACCGCAGCGGCGCCAATCCCGAAAGAGTCGTTGAACAGTTACGGGACAAACTGGGCCATAATGCCATCGCCATGCAGATTCCGATCGGACTTGAAGCCGACCATAAAGGTGTCGTCGATCTGGCCTCCATGCGGGCCATCTATTTTGACGGTGAGAATGGAGAGGTTTTAAGATATGAGGACGTTCCGGCGGAACTGCTGGAACTGGCCCAGGAGAAACGCGACGAGCTCATCGAACAGGCCTCCAATTACTGTGACGAACTCGCCGAGGCTTTCCTCGAAGAGCAGGAGATCAGCGCCGCAATGATTCTGAAGGCTCTGCGCAAAGGGGTTCTGACCCGCAGCGTAACCCCCGTCTATATGGGTTCAGCCTACAAAAATAAAGGCGTTCAGCCCCTGCTGGATGGTGCCGTCCAGTTGCTGCCGAATCCCTCTGAGGTCACCAATACCGCGCTGGATCTCGATAACAACGAAGAACAGATCGAACTGGGCAGCTCCAACAGCGATCCCACCGTGGCTCTGGCCTTTAAACTGGAAGACGGCCAATACGGTCAGCTTACCTATATCCGAGTCTACCAGGGCACCCTCGCCAAAGGCGACACCCTGATCAATACGCGCAGCGGCAAAAAGATTAAAATCGGTCGCCTGGTACGCATGCACGCCAGTCAGATGGAAGATATCGACAAGATTCCGGCCGGCTATATCGGGGCTCTTTTCGGCATCGACTGTGCCTCTGGGGATACCTTTACCGATCCCAAACTGAACTACTCCATGACCTCGATGTTTGTCCCCAATCCGGTCATCTCACTCGCCATCATTCCGAAAGACAACAAGGCTCAGATCAACATGTCCAAAGCCCTGAACCGTTTTTCCAAGGAAGATCCGACCTTTCGCACCTTCGTTGACGAAGAGACCAATGAGACCATTATCGAGGGCATGGGCGAGCTCCATCTGGAGGTCTACGTTGAAAGAATGCGACGGGAATACAATGCCGAAGTAACCACCGGCCAACCTCGGGTCGCCTACCGTGAAACCATCACCAAGCGGGCCGAGTTCAACTACACCCACAAGAAACAGACCGGCGGCTCCGGTCAGTACGGCCGGGTTGCCGGCTATATTGAACCTTACAGTGAAGGCGAGTTTGAATTCATCAATAAAGTTACCGGCGGCGCGATTCCGACCCAGTACATCTCCTCCTGCGAAAAGGGCTTTAAAGCCGGACTTGAGAAAGGTGCCCTGATGGAGTTCCCGGTTACCGGCATCCGGGTTGAAATCAACGACGGTGCCGCCCATGCGGTCGACTCCTCGGAAATGGCCTTCCAGGCGGCCGCCCGCGGCGCCTTCCAGGAAGCCTACAAAAAAGCCAAACCGGTTATCCATGAACCGATTATGAAGGTGGTTGTCGAAACCCCGACCGAGTTTCAGGGCACGGTAATGGGAACTATCAACCAGCGCCGCGGCACTATTCTCGGGGCTCAGGATGAGGGACCGATGTGCGTCGTTGAGAGCCAGGTGCCTCTGGCCGAGATGTTCGGCTACTCTACCGTCCTGCGCTCAAGCACTCAAGGAAAGGCTCAGTTCACCATGGAATTTTCCAACTATCGCCAGGTGCCTCAGAGTATCACGGAAGAGCTGCAGAAGAAAAAAGCTGAAGAGGGCAAAAAAGGCGCCGCGTAATGAGCTCTCAGAGTCATAATGCCCAGATCATATAC
This sequence comes from Deltaproteobacteria bacterium, assembly GCA_016938065.1. Classification (GTDB taxonomy): domain Bacteria; phylum Desulfobacterota; class Anaeroferrophillalia; order Anaeroferrophillales; family Tharpellaceae; genus Tharpella. The sequence goes on from JAFGVI010000118.1 coordinate 20,137, forward strand.
CTTAAAGAGAGGAATTTTATAATGTTAAAAAAAGACTTAATGGTGCGCAACCCCCTGCGGGCCGTCAGTGATGAACATGGTTACATTCTGCCGGAAGGCGGTTTAGGCGCAGTCGTAGCCCGAGCCGGGGTCGGCAAAACCGCTCTGCTGGTACAGCTCTCCCTGAATTCAATGCTTAAAGGCGACAAGGCCCTGCATATCAGTCTCGGCGACCCGGTAAGAAAGGTCAGCCTCTGGTACAGAGAGGTTTTCAACAATATCGGGGTCCATTATCATATCGAAAAAATCGACGAGCTTTGGAATGAACTCCTGCCGCAGCGGTTCATCATGACGTTCAATATTGATGGTTTCAGCGTCCCCCGTCTGGATGAACGCCTGACCGAACTTGCCGACCAGAATATTTTCATTCCGCAGATGATCCTGATTGACGGTCTGCCTTTTAACAGCGAAACAAAACGTACCGATCTGCACGCGTTAAAAGAACTTTCCGAAAAGTTTAACTCTCACATCTGGTTTACGGTCCGCAGTCATCGTCATGAAGAGCCCGATCACGACGGCTTGCCGGTTCAGATTGCCGAATTTGCCGACCTGCTTGACGTTATCATCAAACTGGAACCCCGCAATGCAGCCATCGGCCTTAAAGTTTTAAAAGGCAGCGGCCCGATCTCTTCCCAGGAGCTCTCACTGGATCCGGCCACGATGCTGATTAAACCGTAGGGTTTTACGAAGTACCGCATAAGCCTATGATTATATTAAAAAAGACGGAGCCGGCTCCGTCTTTTTTCGTTACAGGATTATCGCCGAAGATGCTGAACGACAAAGGAAGAGAGCAAGAGGAGAAAATGCACCTGACGCCCCGCAGGGTAAAGGGTTACGATTTTTCTTGAATTCAACCGCGAAATATGACAGGCTCGGTTCCATCAGAAAAAATTTATTCCTGACTTACGTTCTGGAGTTTTTATTATGAAATATGTTGCCGACATCATGACCCGAGACATCTTCCCCTTGAAATCAGATCAGACCCTAAATGCGGTACGTCTGCTGATGCGCACGGTCCATGTCCGCCACGTTCCGATTCTGAATGATGAAGAAAAATTTGTCGGTATCCTAAGCCACCGCGACCTGTTGGCCTACTCTATCTCCAAACTGGCCGACATTGACCCCATCGCCCAGAATGAGCTTGATCGCCATATTTCCATCAGAGATGTCATGCGCACTGAAGTTGCCACCACCACCGCGACCACAGAGCTGAAAGTCGCCATCACCAGTATGCTGAAAAACAAATTCGGCTGCCTTCCGGTGATCGATGAAGAAAATCATCTAGTCGGCATCATCACCGATGAAGACATCATCAGGCTGGCAGTCAGACTGCTGGAAAAAAGTGAAGGAGCGCAACTGGTTCCGGCTTAAACTGAACAGAGAGCCGAAAAAATGTAATTGACAAACAGATCTTCCGTTAATAGATTCTCTGCCGGAGCAAGTTAACTATCAGTTCTCAACCCATAAAAATTCGAGGAGTCTTATGCGAACCATAAGTATGCACAGCGAAAGAGATGTCACCGCCGTCAATGAATTTATCTACAGTGTCTACAACTGGATGGCCGTCGGTCTGGCCCTGACCGGGTTCGTCGCCTATTTCGTCGCCAACAGCCAGACGATGATGGGGCTGATTTTAGGTAACAAACTGGTCTTCTACGGACTCATTTTTGGCGAGCTGGGACTCGTCTTCACCCTGGCCGCCAGAATAGAGCGCCTGCAGCGGAACACGGCCGTCGCCTTATACATTCTCTATGCCGTCCTTAACGGCGCCACGCTCTCAACGATTTTCATGCTTTATGCACGCTCGACCATAACCTCAACCTTCTTTATCTGCTCCGGCACCTTCATCGTCTGCAGCGCCTACGGCATGTTGACCAAACGTGATCTGACTTCAATGGGCAGTTTTATGTTTATGGGCCTGGTCGGCATCATCATCGCCTCGGTTGTCAACATGTTTGTGCAGAGCTCACAGATGAGTATGATGATCAGCTATATCGGAGTCCTGGTTTTTGTCGGTTTGACCGTCTACGACACCCAGCGCCTGAAACAGCTGGCTTATTCGCAGGAGGCCAACGGCAAAGGCGCGATTATGGGCGCCCTGACCCTCTATCTCGATTTCATCAATCTTTTTTTAATGATGCTGCGGATTGTCGGCGGCGGCAGGGATTAGAACTATTGCAATGCCGGATCTTTCAGGGCCGCCTCGCGGAAAGCCTTTTCGCGCAGGCGGCAGCTGTCACACAGACCACAGGGCCGGCCGGCCGGGTCTGGATCGTAACAGCTCAAGGTTAAACCATAATCAACCCCCAGACTGACCCCCCACCTGATAATTTCGCTTTTTCTGAGTTTGAGCAAAGGCGCTTGCAGCCGGAAATAGTCGGTTTTTTCCACACCCTGACGGGTGCCCAGGTTGATCGCGCGCTGCATGGCCTCCAGGTATTCCGGACGACAATCAGGATAACCGCTGTAGTCCAAGGCGTTGACCCCGATAAAGATATCCCGCGCTCCGACCACCTCGGCCCAGGCGGCGGCATAAGCGAGAAAAACAGTATTACGCGCCGGCACATAGGTAATCGGAATCAGGGCCTCGACACCCAACCCAAGCCCCGCCTTGGGCACCTCCAGTGCTCTGTCGGTTAAGGCAGAACCGCCGATCAACCCCATATCGAGATTAAGCACGAGATGCTTCTGCGCCCCGAGCGAAGCGGCCACCTGACGGGCTTTTTCGACCTCAATCTCCTGCCGCTGGCCGTAGCGAAAACTCAGACAGAAAAGTGCAAACCCCTGATCTTTGGCAATGGCCGCAACCGTCGCCGAATCGAGTCCACCACTCAAAAGCACTACCGCTTTTTTTTTATCACTCATCCCACCATTCATCGTTCCCAAAGTCACCGCCCCCTCTCAGATGCCGGCCAGAGCAGAGTATGCAGCTGCAGCTGCAGGCGAACCCTGACCCGATGTTGCAGAATTAACCCGGCCAGTTCAGCCGGCTGAAAAGAAGCAACCACAGGACTGAAAATAATCTCTTTGCCGGCTAAAAAAATCAGGTGTTGTTTAATAAAATCAAGACTCCAGAAAAAATCGGCCGCATCGACCAGAACAAACTTGATCTGGTGGTGAGGCTGCAGGCAGGCCAGGTTGGGCTGGTGAAAGCTATCGACCATGCCGCTGCCCGGGGTTTTGACATCGACAATCAGGTGGGCGCGAAGATCGAGCGACGAGATATCAAGGGAACCGTTGGTCTCAACCAGTACCGTGTAGCCGAGATCAAGTAAGGAGCGCACAAGTTCCGGCGTCTGCCCCTGCAGCAACGGCTCGCCGCCGGTCACCTCAACCAGGGGCACCCGATAAACTGCGACCCGATCGACAATTTCGGCAAGGGTAATTTCCACTCCGTCGGACTTTCGGGCCGCGTAGCCGGTATCGCAATAAGCACAACTCAGATTACAGCCGGCCAGACGCACAAAAACACAGGGGAGTCCAGCAAATGTGGACTCCCCTTGCAGACTGCAGAAAATTTCGCTCAGACTGAGCATAAAATCACTTTTTTTTGGGCTGCATCAAGATAACCACGGGACTGGCAATAAAAATCGACGAATAAGTACCAACCACGACACCGACGATCATGGCAAAGGCGAAATCATGAATGACCCCGCCCCCTAAAACAAAGAGGCTGATCAAAACCAGAATTGTCGTCAGCGAGGTCAAAATCGTCCGGCTCAACGTCTGGTTGATCGAAGCGTTAACGTTGCTGTTGAAATCAACCTTGGCGCCACTTTTCATATTTTCCCGAATCCGATCATAGACAACAATCGTATCGTTCAACGAGTAGCCGACAATCGCCAGCAGAGCAGCCAGAATCGACAGCGAAAACTCCTTGTCCAGCAACGCGAACACCCCGACCGTGATCATGACATCATGAGCCAGAGCGACAATCGCCCCGAGAGCAAAACGCAGCTCAAAACGCACGGTCACATAGATCAGAATGCCGATCAGAGCGTAAACAATAGCCAGCATGCCTTGCCGGCGCAGATCCTTACCCACCTTGGGGCCGACCATTTCAACCCGCCGGATATCGACATTTTCAGAGCCGAAAGCCTTATCCAGCACCACCTTGATCTCATCGGAAAGACCAACCAGATCCGATCTGGTTTCTTCCACACGAATCAGAAACTCATGAGTTTTATCACCCTCGAACTGCTGAATGGAGGCATCCCCCATATCGACAGCGGCCAGAGCATGACGGATATCATCCGAGGCGACCGTCTTGACAAAACGTACCTGCACCATGGTTCCGCCGGCAAAATCAATCCCGTAATTGAGACCGCCGCGGACAAACAATGCGACTATTCCGACAACAATGACAAGCGCGGAAATCATCATGAAAAGACGACGTTTGCCGATAAAATCGACATACATCTTATCTGAATTAAAGAACTGCATAAAGTAACTCTCCTGGGCTGTTAAATACTGAGTTTTTTCAAAGGACGCCGTTCAGACACCATATCAAAGACCAGACGGGTTACAAAGATCGCCGTATACAGACTTGAGATAATTCCCACAGAAAGGGTAACGGCAAAGCCTTTGATCGGCCCGGTACCAAACTGATAGAGAACAATTCCAGCTATCAGGGTCGTGATATTAGCATCCATAATCGTCAGAAAAGCCTTGCCGTAACCACTGTCAAGCCCGGCCCGGGGAGTTTTACCGAGACGTAATTCCTCGCGGATACGTTCAAAAATCAGCACATTGGCGTCAACCGCCATACCGATTGTCAGAACGATACCGGCGATACCCGGCAGCGTCAGCGTCGCCTGAGCCAGAGCCAGCATACTCATAATGAAAAGTATGTTCAATACCAGGGCCAGGTTAGCCACCAGCCCGCTCAGACGGTAGTAAAAGATCATGAAACCGACGACCAGAAAAAAGCCGACAACCATTGAAATAAAACCCTTTTGAATTGAATCGCGCCCCAAAGAGGGTCCGACCGTACGCTGTTCCAGGATTCGAATCGGCGCCGGCAGAGCTCCGGCGCGCAGCACGATCGCCAGGTCATGCGCCTCCTTGGCCGTAAAACGCCCGCTGACCTGCGCCTGACCACCAGAGATCCGTTCCTGAATGACCGGGGCTGAATAGACATTATTATCAAGAATAATCGCCAGTCGCCGCTTGACGTTGGCCGCCGTTATCTGATCAAAAAGTTTGGCGCCCTGCGCATTAAACTCCAGTGAAACGTAGGGTTCACCAAACTGACTGTTGAAACGAACGTTGGCATTGGCGATATACTCACCCGTCATCAGACTCTTTTTTTCGATAGCATAGGCTCGTTTGCCGACAATCGCGTTTGTTTCCGGATCCCTGGTCTGTTCATAGAGCACTTCGAGATTTTTATTTTTAGCCAGTTCAGCCGCACTGATCTTGGCTGGATCGTATTGTTCATTGACCAGTTTAAACTCTAAAAGCGCCGTCTTACCAATCAGAGCAATCGCCCGCGCTGTATCCTTAACCCCAGGCAACTGCACGAGAATACGATTGTTGGCCTGAACCCTGATTTCCGGTTCCGCCACCCCGAACTGATCAATTCGGTTCCGCATGGTCTCAACCGCCTGATCCAGCGAAAGCTTTTCTATTCTCTGCCGTTCTTTATCACTCACCTGGTAGAGAACGGTCGCACCCTGGGTTGACAGATGCTGCCAGGCCGGAAGCTGATCATGCAGGAAGGTCTGCAGATGTTCAAGTTCATTGGCATCTTTAAGTTGAAACTTTATCGTCGCGGTTTCAACCCGGCTGACCTCAGCAACCTTGATTTTTTCTTCCTCCAGCAGATGCTTTATACTGTCGGTCATCCGGTCGGTCGAAGCCTGGAGCGCTTTTTCGACATCTACCTCCATCAGCAGATGAATACCGCCCTGCAGATCCAGACCTAAATGGATTTTCTCCGTCGGGAATATTTTTCCCCACCAGTCCGGCAACGTCCCCCCCATCGTCGGGAAGAGATAAATCATGGCTAAAACGATGCTCGCCAGAACGATCGCCAGCCGCAGTTTAACACTTTTAATCATCAGTTAAAATCCTCGTGCTTATTAAGCTTCAGTGCAAACGTAGAAAACATCTACTCTCAGGCTATCACTTTTCGTCCGTGACCACCGAAATGATCTGGCCGCGGGCTACCTTGATTCTTACTTTTTCAGCTACTTCGAGCATCACAAAGGTGTCTGCGACATTAGTGATCCGCCCAAGAATCCCGCCTGCGGTCACAACCTCATCGCCCCGCTTGAGACCGGCGAGCAGCGCCTTATGCTCCTTCTGACGCTTCTGCTGGGGCCTGATCAAAAGAAAATAGAAGATCACAAACATTAAAATCAAAGGAACAAAGGACTTTAAACCTTCCAGACCTCCCGCGGCACCTTCTGCTCCACCAAACTGACCCATCGCAAATGCTACGCCCAACATAGATTTCTCCTTCCTGATATTGTAAGATTAAAACATTAACAGACAGTAAACCAGCCCCCGCGGGAAACCGGATTTTATCCCTGGCCTTTGTAACCCCTAAGAAAAAAATGCTTAAACAGCTGAAATTCACCACCGGCAAGAGCACTGCGCATGCCCGCCATCAGCAGATGGTAAAAACGCAGGTTATGAATTGTCGCCAGCACCGAAGATAAAATCTCCTTCGACATGAAGAGGTGACGCAGATAAGCCCGACTGAAATTTTTACAGGTATAGCAGTCACAGAGATTATCGATCGGCTCCGGGTCATCACAGTAACGGGCCTGTTTGATCGAAAGCGGCCCCGAGCCGGTAAAATACATCCCGTTACGGGCGTTTCGCGTCGGCATCACGCAATCAAACATATCGATTCCGGCAGCCACTGCCACCAGCAGATCCTCCGGGGTTCCCACCCCCATCAGATAACGGGGAGCATCTTCGGGCAGCTGCGGTCCGAACTCATTAACAACATCATACATGGCCGCCGAACCTTCGCCGACGCTCAGACCACCCAGGGCATAACCGTCGAAACCCAGAGCCACGGTTTTCTCCAGACTCAAACGCCGCAACTCAGGAAAAGTGCCGCCCTGGACTATACCGAAAAGCAGATTATCGGAACGCTGCCGCGCCCGACGCGAACGCTCCGCCCAGCGGGCGGTTAATTCAAGTGAAGCCAAAGCCTGTGCCGAGGTTGCCGGAAAGGGAGTACACTCATCGAAAGCCATAATAATATCGGCCCCCAGAGCTTCCTGAATGGCGATTGAGGATTCCGGCGTCAGACGATGACTGCTGCCGTCAATCGGCGAACGAAAGGTTACGCCATCTTCATCGATACGACGCAGCGCCGAAAGACTGAAGACTTGAAAGCCGCCGCTGTCGGTCAGTATCGGGCCTTTCCAGCCCATGAACTTATGCACCCCGCCCAGCTTTTCAATCAGAAGATGGCCGGGACGCAGAAAAAGATGATAGGTATTGGCCAGAACAATCTGCGCTTCAATATCATCGGCCAGCTGCTTCGGGGTTATGGCCTTGACCGTGGCTTTGGTGCCAACCGGCATGAAACAGGGCGTACTGATGACCCCATGTCCCGTTTGAAGCTCCCCCAGCCGCGCCGGACCACAAGAATCCCGCTTAATAATTCTGAAAGCGCTCACGGCAAAATCAACATGGCATCACCATAACTGTAAAATCTGAAATTCAATGCCAGAGCCCGGCGATAGGCCGCCATGATGGTTTCCCGACCGGCAAAGGCTGAGACCAGCATCATCAGCGTTGAGGCCGGCAGATGAAAATTGGTGAGCAGACCGTCAACCAGTTTAAATTCATGGCCGGGATAGATAAAGATATCACACATCCCCGAGCTTTTACCGGTTAAGGCATAAAACTCCAGAGCCCGGGTAACCGTGGTACCCACGGCAACGACACGACGTTTGCGCGCCTTAGTCTGACAGATACGGGCCAGGGTCGTCTCGGGAATCTGAAAATACTCTTCGTGAATTCGATGCTCCTCGACCGTCCGGCAACGAACCGGAGAAAAGGTGCCAAGTCCGACGTGCAGGGTCAAAAAAGCAGTCTCAATCCCGTTCGCCTGCAGAGTGTCGAGCAGTTCCCGAGTAAAATGGAGTCCGGCCGTCGGTGCCGCCACCGCTCCAGCCGCAGCGCTGTCGGCATAGACCGTCTGATAGGTCTGTCGGTCAGCGCCGGCCGGCTGACGCTTTATATAGGGCGGCAGAGGTACCTGGCCGACCTTTTCAATGGCCGCATTAACACTTGCTCCGGCAGCAACCGTCAGGAGCAGAAGACCGGGCTCACTCCCTGAAGGTTCGATAACCTGGCCGCAAAGCCCCGTTCCGAATTCGAGCTTCTGCCCTTTTCGCATTTTCTTGGAAGATTTGAAAAGAACCTGCCAGAGAGCCCGGCTGTCAGAGCCCGCCTCATCCGGGGCGGCCTCGCTGAGATCTCTCACCAGAAAAGCCTCGACCTGGCCGCCACTCTCTTTCTGCCCCAGCAACCTGGCCGGTATCACCCTGGTATCATTGAGAACCAACAGATCCCCGGGACTCAGGTAATGGCTGAGATGACAAAAAAGGGTCTCCGGAAAAGAACACCCCCGAGGCTCGACGAGTAACAGTCGCGACTGATCCCTCTGGGAGAGAGGATATTGAGCAATCCGCTCAACCGGCAGATCGTAGTCAAACAAAGCAACTTCCATCAAGCTAAAGCCTCTCCGTGACCCCAATCAGTTACCAAAGATCACTCCATCATGCTTACCGGTATCACCGCCAAAAGAGCCCGCTTATAAACCACAACTGCCCACTGAAGTCAACCGTAATCAATCTCTCAAGGAAAAAACGAGGTCATAAAGGCAAGGATTGGAACCGATCAGAACTTATTTACCGCATAGAGCAAAGCCAAGCCCGAAAGCATTGCCGACAGCCCGAAAAACCGCAAGAATTTTTCCGGTTGCTGCCTGATCACCTCCAGAGTTTTTTTGATTGCCGCCGGGGCCAGAAAATAGGGCAGCCCCTCTATAATGAGAGCCAGCCCCAGAGCCGTCAGAAAATATTTCATTGCACTCCTGCCTGCAAACCTTCAAGTTTACGTTTAAACTCGGCTTTAAGCTGCGGATCTGCTTCCCAGCCGAGAAGATCCTGATAGAGCTTTTTCTGTTTTTCGCAATGACCTTGCACCTCATGAATGGCCACCAGGCGCAGAGCCGCCGGATAACGGTAAGATCGACTGTTACTGTCATAGAGCGCCTGATAACGACTCAACGCTTCAGCCAGATCCTGACCATGGTAATAAACCTCGGCCAGGAGAAAGGTAACCCGATCGGCAAGTTCACCTTTAAGAGCAAGATTTTCGAGCCAGAGCAGAGACGGTTGCGCCTTGGCATAGGCCTGAGCCTTGAAAAAATGATCGGCTACCAGTAAAACCAGCTCGGGAAAGTCCCGCAAAAGTTTTTCATTCCGGCGTTTGTCCAGGGAAAAAGAGCTGATAACCTCGGCACTGACCCAGGCCTCCAGACCTTCTCCATTTTCGATCTTCGGGGCCAGACGATGCAGACTTGCCAGTAATTCAAGTCGAGCCGCCGGATCTCTGCACTCTTCGTAAATGGAGCGATAAAAATCTGCCGCCTCAGCAAAACGCTCAAGTTTCTGCAGACAGTTGCCGGCCATAACATCTAGCGCATAACGCCGCGGACTTAAAGGAGCACTCTTATCACAGGCCGGCAGGAATGCGGGCACATAGCTAACGGTTTCGCAACAATCCCCTTTCTGATAAAGAGCGTGCACAAAGGGATAATAAAAATCTTCCCGCTGCCAGAAGTCGCTGTCTACGGCCTTGAGCCGACCACCGACGGCTATCGTGGCGCCATAATCTGCGGCTTTATGATCAAGCAGCAACAGAGCTCGCAGATGCTTGATACAGGCCTTCGAGGCTGTGGGATAAAGCGCGACCGTAGCCTCAAGCCATTGCCTCAGCGCGGCTTCATTTTTGCGGTCAATTTCAAGCAGAAAGCCGTACAGAACAATCTTATCCGCCCGGGGGAAATTAAGACTTACTCCCCGCATCAGTTCCGGACGTAACTCGGCCAGCCGCCCCAACTCCTGCAGGCGGCGCGCGGCAAGCTGCAGTGAAGCACTTAACTTATCCAGTTCGACAGCCTTTTCGGGAAGCTTCAACCAACGCGAAAGCACTGACCTGAATACCTCCGGAGCTTGAACATGCCAGGCACACTCAATCATCAGCGCAAAAAACTCCTGCTGTTCAATCGGCGTAAGCGTGGAGTTTTGCGGATCATCACTGAGGCGCATAAGCAAAGGCAGAGCCGCTTTAAAATCTTTAAGCTGATAAAGAGAACGGGCGGCAAGCTCGCAGACCGCACGGCGATCAATCTCTTTTAAGCGCTTTTGATCTGCTTCAAGGGCTGTAAGCAGCGGCAGCACCAGACTACGGGCGGAGGTGAAATTTTTTTCGGCAAAAAAACGCCGGCTCAAATCAAAACGCGCCACCATTGCCGAATCGGTTTGCGGATGTTCTTTAATCAATTGACTGAAGATTTCACGGCCCGCCGCAACGTCACCGGCAGCCAAAAAACAGTTGCCCAGACGCAGCCCCAGACGGGCCGGATCAACCCCGAACTCCTTCAATCCGGATGTTTTTTTGAGCTCCGGCAACAGACTTGCCGCCCGCTTACAGGCACCGGTTTCGAGGGAACATAAAAGGAGAACAACCCGAACCCGTTCTCCCAGCTCGGATTGTGGGTAATTGCGCAAAAACCGCTCCAACTCAACCTGGGCAAAATCGTACAGCCCATCAGCAAAAGCGCCAAAGCCGACTCTGGCATCAGCATACTCATCAGCTGACAGTGGCGCCCCCCCGAAAACGCCAAAAGCCAACAGCAGTGCAATCAGAAATATGACGACAGCCTTAGCCGGATTGAACAAGGCAAAAAAACGAAAATTTCTTCCCGACTTCCGCCGCAACCACATTAAAACAGAGTATAAAAAAGTCGACACGTTACCCGGACCGTTTTGGCTGAACGATAATCTGATTTTTAGAAAAAGGCACTAATTTCCTACAACGGCACCGGACTTTGGTCAAGCTGAATTTTTTTAAACATTTACTATCCGCTTGACATAAAAGCTTCACATAAACTACTAAGCCTGCATGCTGACTATTTTAACCATAGGTTGCGGTGGCTTTTTCGGCGCCATCAGTCGCTATCTGGTTTCCGGCTGGATCTACGCTATCTTCGGCACCGCCATGCCTTACGGCACCCTGACCGTCAATCTTATCGGCTCACTTCTGCTCGGCATTACCGCTCAGCTGATGCTTGCCGGCAACTTTCTCAGCGCCAGCGCCGGTTCCTTCATCGGTATCGGTTTTCTCGGAGCCTTCACAACTTTTTCGACCTTCAGTGTTCAGACCCTGGAACTCCTTGAAAGCGGCAGTCCCGCCAAGGCACTGCTCAACATCTTCTTAAACCTCGCTCTATGCCTGGCCGGGGCCTGGGTCGGACTCTTTATCGGCCGTCATTTTTCTTGATCCTGATTCAGCCGCAAACAAAACTTTGCCGGTCATCCCGGCCGCTTACCGCCTTACTACGAGCCTCAGTCACCCCACCAGTCCTTCATTTCAAGTCCGCAAAAATAAATAAAAACAGAAATGAGCCCTTGACATTTACTACATGTTGTGTTTTAAGCGCTCATCAAACCCAACATGTAGTGCTTTTCATAAAAGCAGCCAACAATAAGAAACTGATTAAAATCATTCAACTTTAACCTTATTGCAGACAAAGGGACATTCCATGGGAAAAGCAGCCAACCCCGAAAAACACCTTCCCGAGCTACCACCATCGACCACGAAGCCACAGTTCAGCCCCAACGCCATTACGGTTCTGGAACGCCGCTACCTGAAAAAAAATGAGACCGGCAAGGTAATTGAAGAACCCAAAGATATGCTCTGGCGGGTTGCCTGGACCATCGCTGAAGGCGAAAAGCAATTCGATCCTGAAGCTGATATCAGAAAAATTGCGGTTGAATTCTATGAGATGATGGCCCGGCTTGAGTTTCTGCCCAACTCGCCGACCCTGATGAACGCCGGCCGCGAACTGGGTCAGCTTTCAGCCTGCTTTGTCCTGCCCATAGAAGACTCCATGGAGAGCATTTTTGAAGCGGTCAAACAGACCGCTCTGATTCACAAAAGCGGCGGCGGCACCGGTTTTTCCTTCTCCCGCATCCGCCCCAGTAATGATCTCGTGCATTCAACCAGCGGTATTTCCAGCGGCCCGCTCTCTTTTATGACGGTCTTTGACTGCGCCACCGAAACCATCAAACAGGGCGGTACCCGACGCGGGGCCAATATGGCCATCTTGCGGGTCGACCACCCCGACATCATGGATTTCATCAAGATCAAAGCCGATTTAACCAAACTGCAGAACTTCAACCTTTCGGTTGCTCTGACCGATGAATTCATGAGCGCGTTAAAAAGCAATGACGAATATGATCTCATCAACCCTCGCAACCGCGAAGTCGTCAAACGTCAGAACGCGCGTAAGGTTTTCAAACAAATTGTCAAACAGGCCTGGCTTTCGGGTGAACCCGGCATTGTCTTTATCGACCGCATCAATGCCGACAACCCGACCCCTCAGGTAGGTGCTATCGAAAGTACCAATCCCTGCGGCGAGCAGCCCCTGCTGCCCCATGAATCCTGCAATCTCGGCTCCATCAACCTGGCCCGGATGGTCAATAACGGCAAAGTCGACTACGACAAACTCGGAAAAACGGTCGCCGGAGCGGTCCATTTCCTTGACAATGTCGTCGACATCAACAACTACCCTCTGGAGGTCATTGAAAAACAGACCAGAGCCAACCGCAAAATCGGCCTCGGCGTCATGGGTTTTGCCGACCTGCTGCTCCTGCTTGAAGTCCCCTATTCGTCCCAGAAAGCACGCGATCTCGCGGCCGAGATCATGGCTTTTGTCGACCGCACAGCCTATAACGCATCGATTGAACTGGCCGAAAAACGAGGCCCCTTCCCCAATTTCCCCAAGAGTACTTACGGCACCGAAAACCCGACCGTGCCCATTCGTAATGCCACTCGGACAACCATCGCCCCCACCGGAACCATCAGCATTCTGGCGGGATGCTCCAGCGGGGTTGAACCGATCTTCGCGCTCGCTTTTTTACGCCGGGTCATGGATAATGATGAGCTTTTCGAAGTCAACCCGATTTTTGAAAATGTCGCCCGCGAACACAACTTCTTCAGCCATGCCCTGATCAAAAAGATCGCCCACGGCGGCAGCTGCCATAATCTGACGGAGATTCCGGAAAAATTTCGTCTCTATTTTGAAAGCGCTCACGACATCACCCCGAAAGACCACATCGAGATTCAGGCCGCCTTTCAGAAATACACCAACAACGCGGTCAGTAAAACCATTAATTTTGCTCACGACGCCACTATCGAACAGGTAGAAAAAGCCTATCTGCTGGCCTACGAAAAAGGCTGTAAAGGGGTGACCATCTACCGGGATGGCTGCCGCGAAAATCAGGTTCTCAACATCGGTAAAACCGACACCAAACAGATGGCGGCCGGGCCTGAAAAACCTACCAAAAGAGACCGGCCCCAGACCCTGGTGGGACGCACCTACCAGATGACCACAGGTTGCGGCCCGCTTTATGTAACCATCAACGATGATGAAAAAGGACTGACTTTTGAACTTTTCAATACCATCGGCAAGGCCGGCGGCTGCGCCGCCAGTCAAAGTGAAGCCATCGGCCGGCTGGTCTCTCTGGCCTGGCGCAGCGGCCAGCAGCCGGAACCGATTATCAAGCAACTGATCGGCATCAGTTGTCATAAGCCGTCGGGCTTCGGCGAAAACCGAGTAACCTCCTGTGCCGACGCCATCGCCCAGGCCATTCGTCACCACATTGAAAAAAACAACGGCAAGCGCAATCAGGCCCTTCATGAAGAGAACAATATGGCCTTCGGCGCCTGCCCCGAATGCGGCGGCGTCGTCGAACATGAAGGCGGCTGTATGGTCTGCCACACCTGCGGTTATTCGGAATGTGCGTAACGGACAAGAAGATTCAGGAAACAGAAAGGACGATCTCGTAAATACGACGGCGTTTGAGCAGAGGAAATTCGGCCGTCAGGCTCTGCACCAGATCCCGGGTACTCCGCTCGCCGGCAAACCCGGGGTCGGCAAGCCGGGCCTGCAGCCGGGCTTCCTCGTCGGCCATCATTTCAGGGTCACGGTTGCGAAGTTCTAGATCGCAACCGGCGACCAGCAGGGTAATCTCACCGCGCCATTCACGCTCAGCGCCCAAAACCCGCAAATGACTCAATGGATAACGAAGAAACTCTTCGTGAATCTTGGTTAATTCCCGGGCCACGCAGGCCGGCCGGTCACCGAGAACCTCTTCCAACAGGCTCAGGGCCCGGTTCAGCCGCCGGGGAGATTCATAAAAGATAAGTGTCGCCTCAATCTCCTGCAGACTTTCAAGACGCCGCCGGCAGGGCCCCGGGCGAACCGGCAGAAACCCGGCAAAATAGAAAGCGTCCAGCGCCAGTGCACTGGCGCTGAGAGCCGCCACCGCGGCACAGGCCCCAGGCAGCGGCGTAATTCTGATGGCAGCTGCGGCCGCCAGCTGAATCAGCCGATAGCCCGGATCGGAAACGCCCGGAGTACCGGCTTCCGAGATTACCCCGATGCGCTCGCCATCCTGTAATCTTTTGAGCAACTCTTCCAGACGTCTGACTGAAGTGTTATCGTGCAGGGCTACCAGGGGAGTCGCTATCTGATAACGACTGAAAAGTTTTCGCGCCGTACGCGTATCTTCAGCCGCAACCAGATCCACCATGCGCAAGGTTTCGAGAGCCCGCAGGGTAATATCAGCAAGATTACCGATTGGCGTCGCGATCAGAAAAAGCTCACCCTCAGCACCAGTCATAAAGTCACATAAGCCTCTGTCGAGCGACACAATGACACCGCATCCGGCACAAAATGTCGATCAGTTCCGGGTCTCTGACCAGAGCTTCAGTCTGTCGGCGCCAGGTCAGGGCTTCGGCCTCCGACACCAGCGCTGCAGAGGAAAGCTTCTCGGCTGCCGCCGGTTCTTCGCGCGCTTGCAAGGGCCCGGCTTTCACCACCCGGCAATGAATCGCGGAAATCAGGGTTCGGCCCGCAGAAGCATTAACCCGACTGATTATCTCCTCCTGCAGATAAATCAGCTGATGCGCCCAGGAGCTGTTTTTGACGTCAAGATAAAGGATATTACGTTTGATTCGAGTCGGCTGACATTTATCGAGCAGACCGCCCCCAACGATTTTGCGCCATTGCCGGAAAATATTCTCATGCAAGAGACGTTCACGCAGCTGCGGTGTATCAAGCAGCCCGCCGACAACTTCGCCGACAGCCACCACCTTCTGTTTACGGCGTAATGTCTGTTTTTTTGCCGGCACCTGCGCTTGCCAGAATTTTTTCGCCATAACTAAAACCTTAAACTCACGCAAGAAGATCAATCAAGACGCGGGAAAAGCGACTCGCCCTTGACCACCTCAACCCCGGCGGCAAGTCGTCCCCAAGTAAAGACCTCGGGCCCGCTGGCCGCCATCGGCTCCGCCTGACCTAACTGAAACGCCATCTGCCGGGCTTTTTCAGGCATCACCGGCGAAAGGTAAAGGCTCAAAAGCCTTAAGCTTTCCAGCACGCAGTAGAGCACCTGATCCAGTTCCTGCGCCCGGGACGCATCCCTGGCCAGAGCCCAGGGAGCCTGTTCGTCAATAAAACGATTGCACTTTTCCACCAGACGCCAGACCGCCGCCAGAACTTTATGAAAAGTCAGCTCCGTCATGGCTTTGGCCACCTCAAGCCGAACCTCCTCATTTAAGCCGGAAAACTCCTGATAGTGTCTATTTTCCAGGTCCGCCGCGGGAATCACACCCTGCCGGTATTTTTTAACCATCGCGACCGTACGGCTCAAAAGGTTACCGAGATCGTTGGCCAGTTCGCTGTTGACCCGCCCTTTGATCGAAGCTTTGGCAAAATCACCATCTGAACCGAAGGGCACCTCCCGTAAAAGAAAATAACGAAAAGCATCAACCCCGTACTCCGCAACCACAGCTTCCGGATCGACGACGTTGCCCACTGATTTGGACATTTTTTCGCCCTCAACCGTCCACCAGCCATGCGCAAAAACCTGACGGGGCAGAGGCAGACCGGCGGCAAAAAGAAATGTCGGCCAGTAGACGGCATGAAAACGCAGAATATCTTTACCGATCAGATGAATATCGGCAGGCCAGAGCTTGCGGAAACGCTCCGGGTCATCAGGAAATCCCGCCGCGGTCAAATAGTTGATCAACGCATCAAACCAGACATAGATAACGTGACGGGGGTCACCCGGCACCGGAATGCCCCAGTTGAAACTGCTGCGACTGATACTTAAATCACGCAGCTCCTCGCGCAGAAAGCCTAAGACTTCATTGAGTTTGCTTTTCGGCATGATAAAGTCATCATGTTCCTGGAGATATTCGAGCAGACGCTGCTGAAAAGAGGACATCGCGAAGAAGTAGCTCTCTTCCTTGACCTTTTCCGCCGGACGTCCGCACTCCGGACAATTGGCCCGGTCAAGTTGTTTTTCGGTCCAGAAAGTTTCACAGGGCACGCAGTACCAATCTTCATAATGGCCCAGATAGATACTGCCCTGCTCCTGCACCTTTTTAAAAAAAGCGTTGACCGCCCGATGATGGCGCTCCTGACTGGTGCGAATAAAATCGTCATGCGAAATATTTAAAACCTGCCAGAGATGAATAAACCGCTCAACCACCTCATCGACCAGGGCGCGGGCGGCAAGGCCTCGGGCGGCGGCGGTTTTTTCGATCTTCAGACCGTGTTCATCCGTGCCGGTCAGAAAGAAGACCTGCCGCCCCAGCAGACGCTGATAACGGGCCACAACATCGGCGGCGATTGTCGTATAAGCATGACCGATATGCGGCACATCGTTGACATAATAAATCGGGGTCGTTATATAAAATATCTTTTCCTGAACAGCACTCATGATTGCTCTTTTTTCCTCTTTTCCCGACTCCCGGCCCGATTTGAACCTTTAGCATTTCTGGAGCCTTTTTTATTTTTCCCCTCCGCACTCGCAGAAGCCTCACTTTTCTTCTCAACCTTCTTCTCGGATACTTTGCCGGCAGCGCGAGCCGGCTCTTTTTCCGCAGCAATTTCCGGCTTACGCTCTGTTTCGTACGGTTCCGGCTTTATCGATTCAGGCTCAGTGCTGCGACTGCGCCGGGCCCGGGCCCGCCCTTCAACGTTACGGTAATTTTCATACTCATAACCCAGACAACACATCAGGCGCCCGCAGATACCGGAAATTTTCATCGGATTCAAGGCCAGATTCTGCTCCTTTGCCATCTTTACCGTCACCGGCGCAAAGGTCGAAAGAAAAGCCGCACAGCAGAGCTCCCGACCGCAGATGCCTACGCCTCCGGCCATTCCCGCCGCATCGCGAATGCCAATCTGCCGCATCTCAACCCGCACGTGCAGAGCATGAGCCAGCTCCTTGACCAGTTCGCGAAAATCAACCCGATTTTCAGCCGTAAAGTAGAAAATAACCCGATTGCTGTCGTGCATGATTTCAGCCTGCACCAGCTTCATCTTCAATTTGTGCGCCTTTATCATGTCGCGACAGACCTGCGAGGCTTCAATTTCACGTGCACTATTTTCCCTGAGCTTTTCAAAATCATCATCCCGAGCCTTGCGCAACACCTTTTTAACCGCATCTTCGTCAACCCCGGCAGGCAGTTCCGCCCGTTCCGGCGGAACCACAACCTTACCCATATTCACTCCGCGATCAGTTTCGACAACCACCGTATCGTTAGTTTTAAGGTGCAAAGCACCGATATTAAAACAATAGACTTTGCGGGAGCAGCGAAAAGAGACCCCAGCATAACGTTTCACCATTTAAAACCTCAAAATTTTATCTGTTGGCCGCTCTCCATAAAGCAGCCGTCAGTTATCATGATCCCGTTACATATTCTGACAACTGACTCTTGAGCCCCAACAGCCGGTAGCCACCCCTGAAAATAATGCCTCAAAGGCGAGTTTAAGATTAATATTAACCGCCTGTCCTCGCTCAATATCGAGTATCTGCTGACGTATTGCCAGAAGCTGCGCAATCCCCAATGCGGCAAACGAGCCAGCCTGATCACTCCAGCCGGCAACAGCACAAACGGCAGCGGCTGCCGGACCGGCGCCGGCGATATTCAGTTCTGGAACCGGCTGCAGCCCCTGGGCAAAGAGCAGAGAATCATGCAGGAAATTATGCAGAACGAAAAAAACAACCTCTAACGATTCACTGACACTGACCTCTTCCGCCAGATCAAGCGCCTGCAGCAGAGAGCGCCCGGGCAAGCTTGCAAAACGCTCAACTAAGGCCTTACCCCAACGCAGATTTTCTACCTCAAGGAAAAACCGGGCCCGCTCCATACTGCCGCCGGACCAGGCGGCGGCCTCCTCCAGCGGAACTTCCGCGACCTCTCCGGCGCCCCTCTGCCGGGCCAGTATCTGCATAATAATTGCCCCGGACAAAGCAACAAAAGGCAGCACCAGACAACGCGAGAGCACCGTCGCCGGCAAAAGGTTGTGACAATGGCTGAGCAGAATAAAAGAGACCGTCGCCGCCGGTTCCTCCAGAGTCTTGAGCAGAGCGTTGGCGGCTGTTTGATTAAGCAGATGCGCATCCTTGATAATCACGATCCGACGCGCGCCCACCATCGGCACAAAACTGATAAACTCCTGAATTTCGCGAATCTGGTCGATCTTGATCTGACGTTTTTCGGGCTCAACCAGTAAAAGATCGGGATAGCGCTGACGCCTGATCTGCAGACATGAGGGACAATGCCCGCAGGCGTCCCCATTCACTTTTTCCGGACAGTTCAAGGCTTCAACCAGCAAAAGCGCAGCTGAAGCCTTGCCCACCCCCGGGGGCCCGACAAAAAGCAGAGCCGGAGGCAGGCGGTCACTTCGCACAATTAAAGAGAGTCGCTCTCGGACCAGATCCTGGCCTAGAAGATCAGCTAACGGCATCTTGCAATATCAGCTTCTGCCATATGTCATTGTGAATCATTGCTATCTCACGATCGGCATCAATCACCCGGAAACGTTCCTTTGCGACATCAGCCAACACCAGAAAACCCTGACGCACCCGACTATGAAAATCGAGATGACGCTGTTCAAAACGATCCGCCACCCCAACCACTCCGCTCTCCAGATTACGCTGACGCGCACGTTCAAGACCCCTGTCTGCCGGGCAGTCAAGCACAAAGGTCAACTGCGGCCAAAAGTCGCCGACCACCAGACGATTCAAACGTTCAATCAGGGAAGTTTCAACTTCATCACGGGCAAAACCCTGATAGACCCAGGTCGAATCGACATAACGATCAACCAGCACCAGGGCCCCGCGCTGCAGGGCAGGAGCTATAACCAGGCGACAATGCTCCCGGCGATCGGCCAGGTAAAGAAGCAGCTCCGTTAATGAATCGGGGCTGTACACCGGATCCAGAAGGATTTTTCTAAGTTCCAGACCTAAGGGCGTGGCGCCGGGTTCCCGTGACAGGACAACCTCTTTCCCCGCAGCCCGTAACCGCTCGGCCAACAGAGCAATCTGCGTTGATTTCCCGCAACCTTCAATCCCTTCAAAAGAGATCAGGGTGCCGGCCGCCGGTTTTTTAATTCCGGACGTCATGTTCCTGCACGTCGCGCAAACGATAGGCCAGTTCTACTACTGTCGCGCAATAGAGCTGGCTGTGATTATAACTCCAGATTACTTTTTCCCGCGCCCCGCGATCCATTTCCGCCCGCCAGCCATTGACTTTAAGATAATTGGCGACACTGGCCGCAGCATCCTTGACATCATAAAGATCAATCAGCCCGTCACCATTACCATCGACCGCATAGCTGAGACAGCTGCTGGGAATAAACTGACAGATACCGAAGGCCCCGGCCCACGAACCTTTGACTTTTTCAACCTCAAGATGATCGGCCAAACGCAGCAAAGAGACCAGCTGGGCGTAGCCCCAGGCCGATTTTTTCCGGGCCCGACGCTTCAGCCAGCGGTAATCAAGATCAGGATATTGAAGAAGCAGATCCCGGTAAACTTTCTGCAGATGTTCCTCCTGACTGCAGGAGGCCAGGGAAGCATAAACCTTAAGCAGACTATAGCGGCCGGGATAACGGCCCAGATCGGACTCAATCAGAAAAATAGCCGTCACCAGCTCGGCTTCAACCCCATATTTTTTTTCCAGCTCCCTTATCCATTGCTGGTTTTCATCAAGAAAAGCCCGCACCTTCCGCACCGATTCCGGGGCTAGAAAACGCTCGTAAGCCGCTTTATACTCAACCTGTTTCAGGTTTTTTGCTATTATCGCCGTATCGACCTGCAGATGTTCACCCTGAAAAAGGCGCGCCAGCAGATCTTTATCAAGGCCCTTCTCCGCTGCCAGCCGTGAATGGAGCGCGGCCTCAGCGAAAACCACAACCGCCCCCGGCCCCAGTATCATGAGCAGGCTCAACCCGAAAAGGAGATAATTAATCCTGAATTTCATCAACACCGGAAAGTTTCTCTTGAGTTAAAAGCATAATTTATCAATACTAACAATAAGCTGAAAAAAAATCTATAAAAATACTTGAACTTGGCACGACAATTTGTTACTTAGACGATATTCAAGCATGCTTATACTGCATCTATCAGAGCTTCGAATGCAGATTTACAAGCCTTCATCTTTTTCTGACTCAACTCCCTAAGGAGATTACGCCGTGGATGTTCGCTACATAAACCCTTTCATCGAAGGTACCATCAACGTTTTGAAAACCATGGCCTTCATCTCTTCCCGACCCGGCAAGCCCTATATTAAAAAAAACCAGGCGGCGACCGGCGATATCACAGGTATAATCGGCCTGGCTGGAGACAAAGAGGGTTCTCTCTCAATCACTTTTACCTTTCCCTGTATCAAAGCGGTACTCGAAAAAATGCTGGGCGAAGTGCATGACGACCTCAATGAGGACGTCACCGATGCGGTCGGCGAAATCACCAACATGATCTGCGGCGATGCCCGCAACAAGCTGGAAGCCCAGAACATTAATCTTTCAGCCGGAATCCCCACCATCATTACCGGTCAGGGCCACACCATCTCCCACGTCACCAAATCGGCAATTGTCGTTCTGCCTTTCACCACTGACTTCGGCAATTTCTCCCTGGAATTTGCTTTTATAGATTAACTGCTCCTGCAAACCTTTTTACTTTAACCGGATAACAACCTACCAGACAAGAGCCGGGAGGGACAGAAGCGGCTTTTAAACCGCCTGGCCGGCGACAGCTTCGCGCAATTGACCGCAGGCGGCGCTGATATCGGCACCTTTACTGCGCCGGGTCATCACCGTCAGATGATGGCGCTGCAGATACTCCATAAAGGCGGTTATCTGTTTTTGCCCGGGCTTTTTAAAAGGCAGTTCGGGATGTTCGTTGAAGGGAATAAGATTGATTTTAACGGGCAGTGATCCAACGAGCTCGACCAGACGACGGGCGTCATCCAGGGAATCATTAAGATCGGCAAAAAGAATATATTCGAAGGTTATACGACGCTGATTGGTATGCGGATAACTGCGACAGGCCGCCAGCAGCGCGGCCAGATTATAACGCCGATTAATCGGCATCAACTGACTGCGCAAAACATCATCCGCGGCATTCAGTGAAATCGCCAGAGAAACCTCAATACGCTGGCCCAGCTCAACAATTTTAGGAGCAACACCGCAGCTGGAAAGGGTTATCCGGCGGCTGGAAAACTGCAGGCCGTCGTCATATTTCATAATCTCCAGAGCCTTCACCACCTCGGCAAAGTTGTCCAGGGGCTCGCCCATCCCCATCAGCACAATATTGGTGATCGTCCCCCGGGCCAGACCGCTGTCGACAATCTCAGCCACCTGAATCACCTGATCGACGATCTCAGCGGCACTGAGCTGTCTGGCAAAGCCGGAACGGCCGGTCAGACAGAAACTGCAGCCCATGCGGCAACCGACCTGGGTTGAGAGACAGAGGGTCGACCGGTTTTTATCGTTGATCAGCACCGTCTCAACCGTATGTCCGTCTTCTAGCTGAAAAAGAAATTTGCGCGTACCATCATCAGCCAGCTGTTCGCTGCGACACTCAATCCGACCGATGTAAGAGAATTCATGCAGACGCTCCCGGCAACTTCGCGAAAGATTACTCATCTGCTCAATATCGGTAACCCGCTGGCGGTAGAGCCAGCGAATAACCTGATCGGCCCGATAACGCTCTTTGCCGATCCCGGCAAGCTGCTCTGCCAATTCGGCCCGGCTTAAGCCTTTAAGGTTCAGTTTACACGATTCCGTCATCTGTTTTTTAACCAGCGGGCATTAGCCAGACCGAGCTGTTTAACCTTGTAGTTCATCACCCGCTTGCTGATGCCCAGCATCACCGCGGCATCCTTCTGCACCCAGTTACAGGCTTTCAGGGTTTCCACAATCAGGGAACGTTCCATCTCTTCGAGTTTTAATCCCTGCAGGGGAATTGCGAAAAGCGGATCAGGCTCGTCCTCACCTTCCTGACAGATCCCCTTCAGAAAGAGCAGATCCGACTTGACAATCTCGGAACCGTCACTCATCAGAACGGCCCGTTCAATACAGTTCTGCAGCTCCCGAACATTGCCCGGCCAGTGATGCTGCTGCAGAAAACGGGCCGCCTCCGGATGCAGGGTGGCGGTGTTCTTTTTCAGATCGGCAGCAAACTTACGAATAAAGGACTCGGCCAAAAGCGGAATATCTTCACGCCTTTCACGCAGCGGCGGCAGGTGAACGTTGATAACATTGATCCGATAGAAAAGATCTTCACGAAAATCGCCTTCGCGAATGATTTTGGCCAGATCTTTATTGGAGGCCGAGATAATGCGGGCATCAACCTTAATGGTTTT
Organism: Deltaproteobacteria bacterium; assembly: GCA_016938065.1. Taxonomy (GTDB): domain Bacteria; phylum Desulfobacterota; class Anaeroferrophillalia; order Anaeroferrophillales; family Tharpellaceae; genus Tharpella. The sequence continues at coordinate 43,165 of JAFGVI010000118.1, forward strand.
GTCGCCGCCTAAACGCTCAAACTCTTTCTCCTGCAGCACCCGCAGCAGTTTAGCCTGAGTCGCAAGGCTCATATCACCAATTTCATCCAGAAAGAGGGTCCCCCGGTCGGCCTGCTCAAAGCGCCCGATACGCTGGCGGCTGGCTCCGGTGTAGGCCCCTTTTTCATGACCGAAGAGTTCACTCTCTAAAAGATTATCATGCAGAGCGGCGCAGTTGACCTTGATAAAACTTTTCGCCGCCCGGGGGCTGCTGTAGTGAATCGCCCCGGCAACCAGCTCTTTACCGGTGCCGGTCTCGCCCGAAATCAGAATACTGGCATTACTGTTCGCAACCCGGCCGAGCAGAGCAAAAACCTGCTTGATCGCCGGGCTCTCACCGATAAAATTTTCAAACCGATAAATGATATTGCGCTCATGGCGCAGATAGGTAAGTTCATGCTCATAAAATCTGACTTTCAGAGCCTTTTCCAGCCGCAGACAGAGTTCATCAAGACCATAGGGACGCTGAATAAAATCTGCAGCGCCGGCCCGCATCACCGCGGCGACATCATCAACCGAACTGGCGGCAGCCATGAGCACGACCACCGTGGAAGAGAGAATCGCCTCCTGGCCGAGAAGAAATTCGAAACCGCAGCCCGCAAGCTGACTGACCTCAGCCAACAGGAGCTGATAGGATGATTTATTAAGCAGAGCCCGGGCCTGGTCTCCATTGTCAACCTCATCAACATGGTAATCCAGCCCCCGCAAAGCGGCGGCGGTCTCCTGCCGGATCCGGCTTTTACGATCGACGATAAGAATACGGCCGGCTTGGCCTACGGCCAGATCTTCTACTCCCACTCGATTGTCCCCGGCGGTTTGGAGGAGATGTCGTAAACTACGCGATTGACTCCTCTGACTTCATTGATGATGCGATTCGCGATCCGCCCTAAAAGATCATAGGGCATTCGGAACCAGTCTGCCGTCATGCCATCGACACTGTTGACCGCCCGTAAGGCGATAACCTTTTCATAGGTTCGTTCATCCCCCATGACACCAACCGTTTTTACCGGAATCAGAACCGCAAAAGCCTGCCAGATTTCATGATAGAGTCCGGCCTTACGGATCTCTTCAATAAAAATGGTGTCCGCCTGACGCAGGATATCAAGCCGACCCTGAGTAATTTCGCCAATTACGCGGATAGCCAGCCCCGGCCCGGGAAAAGGATGCCGATCCACCACCTCTGAAGGAAGACCAAGTTCCCGGCCAACCTCGCGCACTTCATCTTTAAAAAGCTCCCGTAAAGGTTCAACCAGTTCAAGCTTCATATGTTCGGGCAAGCCCCCGACATTATGATGACTTTTGATCACCGCCGAAGGCCCCTTAAAAGAGACACTCTCAATCACATCCGGATAGAGGGTCCCCTGGGCGAGAAAATCAACCCCTTCGAGCAACCCGGCCTGTTCTTCAAAAACCCGGATAAACTCATTACCGATAATCTTACGCTTTTTTTCCGGGTCCGTGACCCCGGCCAGGAGATCGAGAAAGGTTTGACTGGCATCGACATAGCGCAGATTGATCTGAAAATGACGCCCAAACATCGCCTGCACCTGCTCCGCTTCATCCTGACGCAAGACCCCGTTATTGACAAAGATGCAGGTCAGCTGGTCGCCTAAAGCCCGGTGCAGCAACAGAGCTGCGACCGAAGAGTCGACCCCGCCGCTCAAACCTAAAATAACTTTGCCGGAATCGACCTGAGCCCGGATTGCAGCAATCGTGGTCTCGATAAAAGAGTGCATATTCCAGAGACCGTGGCAGTCACAGATGGCAAAGAGAAAATTTTTCAGAATCTGCCGCCCCGGTTTGGTGTGGACCACCTCGGGATGAAACTGCAGACCCCAGGCCTTTCTCTGAGAATCGGCAAAAGCGGCAATCGCGGCATTCTCCGTCGCCCCGATCGCGGTAAAACCGTCCGGCAGAGAGAGTACCTTATCGCCATGACTCATCCAGACCTGCTCCGGAAAATGCAGGCCCTCCCACAAGGGATCGGCCTGAAGAGAGTTCAGACTGGCCATGCCGAATTCGCGCTGTACGGAGTGGCCCACCACTCCCCCTAACTGTTCGGCAATCTCCTGCATGCCATAACAGATGCCGAGAATCGGCACCTTGAGCGCGAAAACCCCTTTATCGACATGAGGCGCGCAGCTGCCGTAGGTACTGGAGGGCCCGCCGGAGAAAATAATCCCGCGCGGTGAAAACTCCTTAATCCGTTCTAAAGAGAGATTATAGGGATGAATCTCACAATAAACCTTTTGTTCCCGCACCCGCCGGGCAATCAGTTGCGTATATTGAGAACCAAAATCAAGAATGAGGATCTTCTCCTCATGAATATCAGGCTGCATTATTTCTCCAGAATCAAAAAAACTGAACTTTTCCCCAAAACTTCAATAATTACGCAATAATAATTCGTAATTCGTAATTCGCACTTACTCTTACTCCAAACGATAATTAGGTGCTTCCTTGGTAATAATCACGTCATGAACATGGCTCTCCCGCAAACCCGCCGGGGTAATCCGCATCATCTGCGCATCATGGCGCAGGCTTTCGATGGTCGCGCAGCCCGCATAGCCCATACCTGAGCGCAAGCCGCCCAGCAGTTGATAGATACTGGAAGAGAGATGACCTTTATAGGGAACCCGGCCTTCAATCCCCTCCGGCACCAGTTTCTGCTGGTCCACCCCTTCCTGAAAATAACGGTCTTTACTGCCGGACTGCATCGCCCCGAGGGAGCCCATGCCGCGATACATCTTATAACTGCGCCCCTGATAAAGAATGGTTTCCCCGGGACTCTCCTCGGTCCCGGCAAAGAGCGAACCGATCATCACCGTATGCGCCCCGGAGGCAATCGCCTTCACGACATCACCTGAAAACTTGATGCCGCCATCGGCAATCACCGGCACGCCGGAGGCTGTGGCCGCCTGACTGCAGGCCAGCAAAGCGCTGACCTGGGGCACGCCGATACCGGCGACAATGCGGGTGGTACAGATCGAACCGGGACCGATACCGACCTTGATCGCATCGGCTCCGGCCTTGATCAGAGCTTTAGCCCCGGCAGCGGTCGCGACATTGCCGACAATCAACTGACAATCAAAATTCTTCCGCGTCGCCGCCACCGCATCAAGTACCCCCTGACTGTGACCATGGGCCGTATCAATGACAATGACATCGACCCCGGCATGCAGCAGCGCGGCAATCCGCGCTTCACGGTCACCGGCGACCCCGACTGCGGCCCCGACTCGTAAGCGCCCTCTGGCATCCTTGCATGAATCCGGGTATTTACGAGTCTTTTCGATATCCTTAATCGTAATCAGACCCTGCAAGCGGTTCTTCTCATCCACCACAAGAAGCTTTTCAATCCGATGCTTATGCAGCAGAATTTTAGCATCATTCATATCGATCCCTTTCGAGACCGTAACCAGATTATCCTTGGTCATGATGTCGGACAAAGGCCGATCCATGCGGGTTTCAAAACGCAGATCCCGGTTGGTGACAATTCCGACCAGATATTCACCATCGACAATCGGAACCCCGGAGATACGATATCTCTCCATGATTTCCAGGACTTCATGCACTTTCCGATCCGGTGCCATGGTAATCGGATCGACAATCATACCGCTTTCCGACTTCTTGACCTTGTCAACCTCTAAAGCCTGGTCCGCAATCGACATATTTTTATGAATGATGCCGATTCCGCCTTCCCGGGCCATGCAGATCGCGGTTTTCGATTCAGTTACCGTATCCATCGCCGCACTGAGCAGCGGCGTATTGAGCTTGATATCCCGGGTCAGCCAGGTTGAAAGATCAACCTCATTCGGCAGGACATTGGAATAATTGGGCTGAATCAGAATATCGTCAAAGGTCAGACCGGTTGTAATCGTTTCAGGTTTCATTGAATATCTCCAGCAAAATATTTAGCTGCCAGCTCAACCTCATCGCAGCTGCCGATATAAACCGGACTGCGCTGGTCAAGATCATAACAGTCAAGATCAAGGATGGGCCGAGTGCCGTTGCTTGCCGCTCCGCCGGCCGCTTCTATCAGGTAAGCCATGGGATTAAGTTCAAACGGCAGCCGCAGTTTGCCATGTTTTGCCTTGGTGGTCGCGGGATACATGAAAAGGCCTCCGCCTTTCAGCAGAATCTGGTTAAAATCAGGAACAAAACCACCACTGTAACGCAGTTTATAACCATCTGCTTCAAGTTTCCGGACAAACTTTTCATGCGCCGGCAGATAGTCACAACGCACCCCGCCGGGACAGAAAATATTGCCTGACGGCTTGAGAGTAATATATTCCCGCGTCAAGACATATTCGCCCAGACTGTTCAGGGTAAACTCATGCACACCGTCACCGGCTCCGTAGACCAGAGTTGTCCGCGGCCCATAAACTACATAGAAAGCACCCACCTGCTGGCGGCCGTTCTGCAGGGGATTATCGCCGGCATAGATCGCCACAATCGTCCCGACCGCGAGATTGACATCAACCAGGGAGGAGCCGTCAAGCGGATCATAACAGACCGAATAACCGGCACTGCGGTTTTTTCGGTCAAAAATTATTATCTCGCTCTGTTCTTCGGAAATAATCCGACTGACCCTACCCGTATGGTCGAGTCGATCCTTGATAATCTCATCCGCCAGAACATCAAGGGCGAGCTGATCTTCACCGTAGAGATTACTGGTACCGGCCAACCCCAGATCGCCGGTGCGCATGGCGTGATTGACATACTTCGAAGCAACCCCGACCTCATAAATAATACTGGCCAGCCCCATTTCGACACCACTTTTCATCAAATGGTTCCAGAGACCGCGCTTAACGTGCTTTTTGATATTCATTCTATTATCATCCTCAATTAAAGAGAGGGAAAATTAATTAACAGCCGCATCGGCTTCGGTCATGACCGGGCCATAATCCAGAAACATTATTTTGCTCCGGCTACGGTTTCGCAGACATTAAAGCAGTGATCACCGATTTTTTCAAAATTAGTAAGCATATCAATAAAAACCAGACCCGGCACCACGGAACAGCGATCCTCGCTCAAACGTTCAATATGCCGGTTACGATAGCGATCCTCCAGAGAGTTGATACTGCTTTCCAGGGCTTTGGCCCGTACCATGAACCTCTCCTGTTTAGCGTTTTCCATACCGCTTATCATCAACTCGATAAATTCCCGCGACTTGGCCTTGATATTGGCAACCTCAGTCAGCGCTTCCTCACTGAATTCAATTTTCTGATCGTGCATCCGTTCAACCAGACGAATCAGGTTTTCGCAATGGTCTCCGAGACGCTCCAGGTTATTGACAATATACATCGTGGCATTGACCTCACGGGAGATTTCCGGCGTCGTCGAGAGCTGGGTTACATTAACAAGAAAATCCGTAATCTCCTTTTGCAGCATATCAACCGTATTTTCTTTGCGATAGACCTTCTCGACCATCTTCTGAGAAAAGTTTTCAAAACACTCCATGGTCTGATCAAACATCCGCAGACAGAGACCGGCCATGCGCATAGTTTCCTGGCGCGCCTGTGCCAGAGCCAGAGGCGGAGTGTCAAGCACCCGATTGTCGATAAAACGCAGATGATAAGAACTCTCCTCTTCCTCGCCGGCAGGCACCATCCAGATGCAGATTTTAGCCAGCACTCCGATCAGAGGAAGAAAAAGCAGACAGTTGAACACATTGAAAAAGGTATGAGCATTGGCCAGATGGCGGGCGATAAAGGGTTTATCGCCAATAGCCATGGCATACTGAGCAGCCTGCTGAGCGGTGGTCAGTACCATATCCGGAGCCCCGGGAGTAAATTTATCCACCAGCTGCATGAACAGGGGAAAGAGCAGTATGACATAAACAACCCCTAAGACATTAATCATCGTATGGGCCCAGGCCGCACGCTTGGCCGAAACATTAGTCCCGATACTGGCCAGCAAAGCGGTTATGGTCGTGCCGATATTCTCCCCGAGAATCAAGCCCAGGCCACCTTCAAAGGTCAGCGCGCCGCTGGCTGCCAGAACCATGGTAATACCGACAGTGGCACTGGAACTCTGCAGAACAATAGTCAGCAGAGCTCCAGCCAGAACAGCCATGAGATGATTATGGCTGAATGAAACAAAAGCTTCTTGAAAAAAAGGCTGGGTTTTGAGCACCGAAAGCCCGTCCTTCAAGATATCGAGGCCATAAAAAAGCATCCCGAAACCAAGCAGTATTTCTCCGAAATACTGCCAGCGGCGATTGCGGGAGAAAAATTTAAGAGCCACACCGATGCCGATCGCCGGCAGTGCATAATGCGTTACCTTGAAGGCAATCATCTGGCCGGTTATCGTGGTTCCGATATTGGCCCCCAGAATAACCCCGATCGCCTGCATCAGATTCATCAGACCGGCATTGACAAAGCCCACCACCATTACGGTTGTGGCACTGCTGCTCTGAACAATGGCCGTTACCGTGGTGCCGACCAGAAACGCGGAAATCCGGTTAGTCGTCAAGGTTTCAAGTACTTGCCGCAGGCGATTGCCGGCCGCCTTCTGCAAGCCTTCCGACATGACTTTCATGCCGTAGAGAAAAAGCCCGAGACCACCAAGAAAAGAAAACACCATTGCTTGAATCATTTAGAACAGCCCCATCACTTCTGGATTACTCAATTAATTTTAGCTTAATGAGCAGGCCATAGTTACAATATCTCAAATATTTGATTGACGATTGCCGAACCGACGGAGTTCACAATCGCCATCTAGCGAACCAGTTCCCGCAAAGCCACAATCTCGACCCCGGCTTCTCTTGCCATCTCCGGCAGTAAACGCAGTGCCGCAGCCGTCTCCTCATAAGGGTGGCCGATAGCAACAGAACTCCCTTTAACTTTGGCAACCTCAATAAGGGCCTTAAGCTCTTCCCGGATATGACCGATATCCTTCACATTATCGAGAAAAATATCCCGTTGCAGGGCCGGAACCCCACATTCGACGGCACTCTTATAGGCAACACTGGAGGCTATCGTACGACTGTCTAAGAAAAACAGGCGGCGACCTTTGAGCACCTGCATCACCTGAGCCATTTTTCGGGCATCGGCAGTCAGGCGTGAACCCATGTGGTTGTTGATGCCGACAATACCCGGCAAAGACTGCAAATCGGTAACCAGAGTCGAACTTAACTGATCCGCATTCATACAGCTCAGGAGAGCTCCGGGACCGGGATCAACCGCCGGATAGCCCTGCGGCTCCATCGGGGCATGCAGAATAATATCCCGCTGGTGATCATTTAGATAAGCCGCCACTTTATGTGAATTTTTCAACAGAGGAAAAACTGCAAACGTCAGAGGCAGCGGCAGAGCGACAAATTCAGCCGCCTGCTCCAGACTGCGGCCGAGATCGTCGATAACTATAGCCAGACGCGGGCCCGGGACATCAGAGTCCGAACCCGCTTTCGCGCCGACCTCGACAAAAGTGCCGACGGCCACAACCTCTTCCCCCTCCAGAATCAAGAGATTGAGCGTGGCGCGACTCTTATCAAGATAGATCAGCACGCGGAAATCAAGCTCCCGCCGGAAAAAATCCTTCTCCGCATCCAGCACCTGAGCCAGAGCAGCCAGATCCAGGCAGTGTCCGCGTAAACCCAAACGCCGCCACTCATGGGCACCGTGGCGCACAACCTCCCAATGGTGCTCGACCTCGACCGGCGGACGACAAGCCGCCAGCCGCTCCTCCAGCTGACGCAAACCTTCTTCCAGACTCTCCCGCTCCCGTCCTGGTGCCCGATGATTTTCCAATTCGGAAGTAACCTGCGGGCCTGAATCTGTTGACAGCGGCGGCCGCGACAGCCGACCGGCCAGCAGATAACCAAGAAGAAAAAAAAGCGCAACCCCAGCCCCGACTGAGCCGGCAAACAGCAGGCGTCGCCGCAAGGGGACATTCGGACCGGGCTTTTTTTTCATCAGTGGGATCGCTTACTGTGCACTGAGCTGCTTAAAAACCTGCCAGCCCTGAAGCAATTCGACCGCACGTAAAATCTGCGCATCATTGCGCCACTCTTCTTCAACCTCTTTCCCGGCCGTATTCGCCGGATCGTTTTTATCCAGCGCTGGCACTTTATCCTCAGACGGAGCAGTTTTCGGCTGGGCTTCGGGCAGGTTTTCGCTCCCGCTGCCGCCATTCTCAAAGTGACCTTTCAGATCCTTCTCCTTGAGATTATACATGATCCCTTTTTTCTGATCGCGGCGCACAACCGTACCGGCTTCGACCACAACATCGGGCTCAATGCCTTTGGCCTGTATCGAACGACCACTCGGCGTATAGTAAAGTGAAGTCGTCATCCGCACGGCGGAGCCATCTTCGAGAGGAATAATAGTCTGCACCGAACCCTTGCCGAAACTCTGCGTCCCCATGATCAGGGCGCGTTTATGGTCCTGCAGGGCTCCAGCCACAATTTCCGAAGCACTGGCACTGCCGCCGTTGACCAGGACGACCATCGGATAGTCGCCTTCAGTGCCATCGTCATAGGCCTGATAACGCATATTCTGCTTGGTGATCCGGCCATCTGTATAAACAATCAGACCAGACTTTAAAAAATAGTCGGAAACCTTGACTGCCTGCTGCAGAAGCCCACCCGGATTATTGCGCAAATCCAATACCAGACCGGAGATCGGATGCTCCTTTTTCAGCTCTTTCATTTTCCGGTTAAGATCATCATAGGTCCGGGACTGAAACTGGGTCAGACGCACATAGGCAATATTGTCGGTAAGCGTTTTACTCTTGACACTGACGACTTTGATAATATCACGAACAATTTTCACATCGAGAAGTTCATTGAGCCCCTCGCGCAAAATCGAGATGGTAATTTCCGTATCTTTGGGACCGCGCATCTTTTTGACGGCTTCCATCAGGGTCATATCTTTGCTGAGTTCACCATCAATCTTGATAATCCGGTCTCCGGCCTCAATCCCGGCCCGAAAAGCGGGGGTATCCTCAATCGGTGAAACCACCGTCAGAACCCCGTCACGAATGGTAATTTCAATACCGAGCCCCCCGAAGGAACCGGTCGTCTCAACCTGCATCTCCTTGAACATCTCCGGCGGCATGAAACTCGAATGGGGATCAAGATCGGAAAGCATCCCCTTGATTGAGCCATAGACCAGCTTCTTGATGTCAACCTCTTCGACATAATTCTTCTGCACCAGACTCAAGGTATCGGTAAACAGTTTTATATACTCATAAGGACTCTCTTCCTGCTTCTGCCCCTCTTCCAGGGCCCGGGAATCACTGGACAGCACTCCAAGATGAACTACCATAAAGGCGGCAACCGCCAGGATCACTCCTAAAAAAATTGATTTACCTTTATTTCTTTCAACCATCCTCAGAAACCTCCAAAAGATTGACCAACAGTTACCTGCAACCGGCAAGCGGCGCAACCGGCCACTGACCCTTTGATTATCGCTTTTGCCTGTAAGATCTGCCATCATCGTTACATCTGCGAAACCCAGCTGAGAGGATCCTCGGGGATGCCATCCTTGCGGATCTCAAAATAGAGAGACGCAGTCTCGGAAAGAACCCCGCGGCCAACCTGACCGACAATGTCGGAGGTCCGCAGGTAGTCATTCAGAGAACAGGCAAACGCCTCAAGATGCGCGTAGATCGAGTAATAACCTCCTCCGTGATCAACCACCAGAAGATTACCATAACCTTTCATCGCAGCGGCAAAGACCACCTGACCGTCATGCACAACCTTGACCGGATCACCAAAACGGGCCTTGATTTCAATACCCTTATTATTGGTAACTGTCGCAAAGCGAGAATCTTTTTCAAGACCAAAAAAACTTACCACAACGCCATCAACCGGCATAGGCAAGCTTCCCTTGAGTAAGGCAAAATCAGTTTCCGGCAGCCCTTTTGCGAAAGTCATCCTTTGCAGCTTTGAAGCAACGTGCTCAAGCTCGGCAACCAGCTCCTGATGAACCTTGACCTGATGCTGAATTTTATACAGCAACTCATTTTTTTTGGCAATGTTTTCTTCCAATTCCGCGGTTTTGCGGGCCTGCTGTTCTTCAAGCTGAAGCAGAAACTGACGTCTTTCATCGAGTTCCAGACGACGGTTTTTGACCTCACCAAGAAGCTTTGTACAGGAGTTCTGCAACGCGCGATCCGCCGCCAGAACACGCTGTCCATAATTTAGAGCATTTAGTTTTTCCGTCAGATCGGCATCGCCGTCAAGAAAATCGAGCCATTTCCCCGGTGGCTGGCAGTAACGGATTTTCAGGCGCCGGCAGAACTTCTGCAAAAGATCATGCAAAGACTCCTCAAGGTGCAGCGCCGCATCCTCCTGCACCGCCACCTGCGAGCCGACCTCCAGCAACTCATCACCCAGAGCTTTGAGTTCTCCCTGAAGCGCACCATGCCAACGGTTAAGATCATCAATTTCCAACAGTATGGAACCATGCCGAGAACGGGCCTTTTCCTCCTGCCGACGCTCCTGAGCAATCTGTTCCTTAAGGGTCTGTAAATCACGAGCTAAAGCCGGATCGTCGTTTTTTCCCTGAGCCCGGCAATCCGCCGGCATCCGCATTTCAACCAGACCGGCGAAGAAAAACAACAGGATGATCAGACTAAAACTTTTCATTCTAATCCTGGCGAATCCAGCGCGTGGAGAGAAGGAATCCGGCAATCCCAAGGAAGGTACCCATAAGCAGGAAAAGCAGTAGAGGCAGCGGCGAAAAAAATTTAAGCTGCAGCACAACCGGCCAATGCGGAACCTGCAGCTGCAGCCAGCCTTTAAAATATCGAAATCCGCCATAAGCCAGGCCGAGAGCCAGAAAAGAGGCTGCAGACCCCTGGAAAACCCCCTCAAAAAGATAGGGCAAGGCAATAAAACCAGGCGTCGCACCAACCAGATGAAGCACTCTGATAGTTTCGCGACGAGCAAAAAGAGAGAGTCGAATGGTACTCGCAACCACAAAAACAGTAACCCCGGAAAGAAAAGCCGCAAAAAGAAAACCAAAATATTTAACTGTTTTGAGCAGGGAAAAAAGCTGCCGCAGCCAGCTGCTGCCGTAGACAACCTCATCCACCCCGACCTGCCGGCGCAGCTGACGGGCCAGACGTTCAACCGCCTCGACATCGACAACCTTCTCATCCAGGAAAAGCTCTAATGAGGCCGGCAGAGGGTTATCCGGCAAACCCTCCAGGAAATTGGCATCATCGCCCAGCGTTACTTTAAAATTTTTAAGGGCCTGATCCCTGGATATATAGATAAAACGTACCACTTCATCCAGTTCGCGACAATAGTTCTGCAGGGACGCCATTCTCTCCTCATCAATTTTCTCATCAAGGTAGACAACAATACGCAAATCGGTCCGCCAGGCTGAAACCAGTCGAGCCGCATTACTGTAACCTAGAAAATAGAGGATCAAAAGGAGCAGGGAGATGGTAATGATTAAAATCGAGATTAAATTAATCACCGGATGCCGCCGGATATTATTGCCGGTCAGCTTAAAGAGCGGAAAAAGATGGTCGTAAATTTTAGCCATAAGCTTTATATCTTTCACAAAGGCTCAAAGTCGCAAAGTTTTTTTGAAAACTTTGCGACTTTCACCTCAGTCAGGCCAGACATAGGTCTGCAGAGATCCTTTATCAAGATAAAAAACCTTGCGCTTGAAGCGCTGCAGCAGAGCCCGGTTATGAGTAACCATGACAACCGTAGCCCCTTGAGAATTTATATATTTAAAAATATTCATTATCTCTTCGGTAATCTCATAATCAAGGTTACCGGTCGGTTCATCGGCAAGAATAATTTGCGGATCGTTAACCAGGGCCCGGGCAATGGCGACGCGCTGCTGTTCCCCCCCCGACAACTGCGGCGGAAGACGTTCCAGCTGACGTTCAATCCCCACCACCTTCAGCACCTGCCAGACGGCTTTCTGAATCAGTTTGCGCGGGGTTCCGGCTACCTCCAGGGCGAGCGCAACATTATCAAAAACCGTATAGTTGGGAATAAGTTTATAATCCTGAAAAACCATCCCCATGCGCCGGCGCAACTTGGCAATGCGCGCCGGCCGCGCCTGCATCAGATCAAGACCGTCGACCACAACCTGTCCACTGTCCGGCTTCAAATCGGCAAAGAGCAGGCGAAACAGAGTGGTTTTCCCGGCCCCGCTGGGCCCCACAAGATAAACAAACTCACCCCTTTTGACCTCAAAAGAGATATCCTTCAAAATCAGGTCGGGGTGATTGTAACTTTTATTAAGATGGGATACGCGAATCATCGGCCGCCAGTTCCGCAAGCAGAGACCATAAAGGGGCCCGGTCTGCCAGAGGCAGCTCCGCGTTGCTGGAACCATCCCGCAGCCGCGCCTCGATAATTCCCCTTTCGAAACTTTTACGGCCCAGGGTCAGGCGCAGAGGTGCACCGATCAGGTCGGCATCTTTAAATTTAACCCCGGGTCGTTCATTGCGGTCATCGTAAAGAACCGCAATACCGCGACCCTCAAGTTCCGCATAAAGTGCTTCGCAGGCGGCGGTAACTTCAGCCGATTTAAGATCAAGATTTAAAAGAGCCACCTTAAAAGGGGCGATGGCATAAGGAAAACAGATACCGTTTTCATCGTAGTGCTGCTCAATGGCAGCGGCCACGGTACGGCCCACCCCGATACCATAGCAGCCCATCACCAAAGGCCGTTCCTGACCCTCCTGATCAAGAAAGGTAGCTTTGAGTTTTTCGCTGTATTTCGTACCCAGTTTAAAGATATGGCCCACTTCTATGCCGCGATCAATCTGCAAAAGGCCACCACATCGCGGGCAACGGTCACCGGCTCTGACCTGCACCAGATCAGCAACCTTATTGCAGCTGAAATCTCTGCCCCAGATTACCCCCTGCAGATGGAAACCATGCCGGTTTGCACCACAGACAACCGCTTCAAGCTCAGGCACCTGCCGATCAACCAGCAACGGCAAAACAGTATCAACCGGCCCGAGATAACCAACCGGCAGACCCAGCTCATCCGCTATCCGGGATGGCGCCGGAATTTCCAGCCACTCGGCTCCGAGAGCCGCTTTGACCTTGATTTCATTGACCTCCCGGTCACCGGGAACCACCACCAGACAAAAGCCGCGGTCACTCTCAAAAATCATACTTTTCAAGATTGCGCCGGGGTCAACCTTGAAAAACGCAGCCACAGATTCAACGGACTCACGATCAGGGGTTGCAACCGCCGCCGCAGCAGGAGCCGCCGCGTCCGCCGCGCACTTATCCGCGGCCGCAAACCGGCCTTCAGCTTTTTCCACATTCGCAGCATAAGCACAGGCCTGACAACTGGCTACCGCATCTTCCCCGGACTCGGCGAGTACGACGAACTCATGGGAAAAGCTCCCGCCGATCGCGCCTGAGTCAGCCTCAACCGCACGGAAATCGAGCCCGCAAAGGGAAAAGATCCGGCTGTAAGCCTCACGCATCCCCTGATAGCTGATACCGGCAGCAGCATCATCCACATCAAAGCTGTAGGCATCTTTCATAATAAACTCACGACCGCGCATCAGCCCGAAACGAGGCCTGATTTCGTCCCTGAATTTAGTCTGAATCTGATAAAGGTTCAACGGCAGCTGACGATATGAGCGCACCTCATGACGAACCAGATCGGTAATCACCTCTTCATGGGTCGGACCAAAACAGAAATTACGCTGATGCCGATCTGTAATCCGCAAAAGTTCCTTACCATAAAAGTCCCAGCGCCCGCTCTCCTGCCAGAGTTCAGCCGGCTGCACGGCCGGCAGCAAAAGCTCCTGAGCTCCGGCCCGATTCATCTCCTGGCGAATAATCGCCTCAACATTGCGCAAAGCCATCAATCCCATCGGCAGATAAGAGTAGATTCCGGCTGCGAGCCGACGCACCATGCCGGCACGCAGCATCAAACGATGACTGATAACCTCAGCTTCGGCCGGCTCTTCTTTCAACGTCGGCAGATACATTCTGGAAAAACGCATACAGTTCCTTTTTAGTCTTAGTGTAATAAAATTAATGCAGCAACGTGTGTAGGCTTTGTAGAAAGTCCCTCCCCGATTGTCAAGCATAAAAAAGCCCCGACTTATTATAAGTCGGGGCTTTTAATATTTCATTCTATCTCGAAACTACCCTTAAAAGCAGAGACTATCCCGATGCGGGCATCGCCCGCGAGCTCGCTTTTACAGTTCGCGACGGTCAGCCATATCGAAAAGTTTACGCTCCTGCTTGACGTTGATGCCTAAAGCTTCGCGTTTTTTATCGATATGAGCGATCATCTTGGCAGCATGCTCATAAGGATCAATGGCAAAATCCCACATGCCGCCGACTTCCGCTTCCAGACCTTTAAAAAGATGCTCTTTGAATTTGGTACCATCGGTAACCGGGAAAGCGGCGCCGAAGACGGTATAGACGCCGGATGAAACAAAGTACTGACCGATGGAGATAGCCTTTTCACTCATCCACTCAGGAGCGGAACCGGCGACCGGAAGATCGGAAAGTCTTTCACCCAGACCGCCTTCTTTAAGAACGGCGGAAGCGGCGATCAGAATACGGCTGTTATCAACACAGGAACCCAAGCTCAATACCGGCGGAATACCGACTGTTTCGCAGATTTCAGCCAGACCGGGGCCGGCAAATTTGGCCGCTTCAGGGGTTAACAGTCCAGCCTTACCCAGAGCAATTGTGGAGCAACCGGTCTGCAGTACGAGAACGTCATTCTTGATCAGCTCTTTTACAACTTCAGTGTGAACCCAGTCATGTTTGACGCGGGGGTTAGTACAACCGACAACCCCGGCAACGCCGCGGATGCGACCGCTGATGATGGCATCATTCAACGGACGGTAAGAGGGGCGATAGGTTCCACCGAGATGATAAAGAATGCTTTCATGACCGAAACCATGAATACCGATGTGCTTGTTCTGCGGAATTTCAACCGGTTTCGTCCGGTTTTTAAAACGGGCAATCGCCAGTTCGACAACCTTATCAACACACTCACGGGGATTGGTCTCATCGAGCTGAATATGGGTCGCACCTTCGATGTGGGCCCGATAGTTGGTCGTAATGAAAGGGGTGCCGTAACAGGCGGCAACCGGAGAAAGACCTTGTTTGATACACTGAACGTCAACCGCCATGGCATCAACCGCCCCGGTCACAAGCAGGGCTTCCGTCGACATGAAGTTACCGGCATGAGGAATACCATGACGCATCAGAACTTCTGCCCCGGAACAGCACATCCCTGCCAGAACAATACCCTCGGCCCCGGCGGCTTTGGCTTTTTCAATCATTTTGGGGTCATTGACGGAATCGATCATGGCCTCGAACATAATGGGCTCATGACCGTTAATGACAACGTTAACCTTTTTCTCTTCCAGACAACCCATATCAACATAGGCATCAATCGGTTTCGGAGTGCCGAACAGAATATCGGAAATCTCGGTAGCAACCATCGAACCACCCCAGCCATCGGAGAGAGCGGTGCGCTGAAACTGACGGGAAATGTTGACATAATGCTGGTCAACCCCGATATGGGTACGATGCATCATCTCCATCAGTTCACGCATGGCGCCGCGAGGAACGATACCCAGTTCACGCCAGCGCTCCAGGGTTTTTTCCGGAACCCGTTTCATAAACGGAATCTCGCCCTCAACCTGAGTATAGGTCTTCTCCAGCTCTTCGGCCAGCTCAACCCCTAACTCCAGGATCTCACGATCTTTAATTACGCCATCAACCTCGACCGTTGTCGGAATATCGAGATAGCCGCAAACCTCTTTCAGCTTGGTGACATCTTTAATACGGAAACCATCGACCTTGCCATGAACGACCTCTTTGAAACAGTCAAGCATACCCATACCATGGTCGGTATGGGCAGCCGCACCAGCAACGACCATGCGGGCAAAGTTACGAGCAGAGATTGTATCAATCGTGGCCCCACAGACGCCGACTTTAGCATAAGGATCTTTGGGGCTCATCCGACAGGGGCCCATGGAACAGTTTTTACAACAGGCGGATACGGCGCCGATGGGACAGGCGGCCATATCATTGGCCCGATGAAAGGAGATCTGAACGCCATCTTTCTGAGCTTTTTCCAGCATCTGAATGGTGCTGGGACAGATTGTCGCTTCCTGAATATTTAACTCTTTTGCCATTGTTTACTACCTCCTTGATAGTGTTTTAATCGTGGCATAATAAAAAGATCATTACGGCACTGTAAGCCGAAACGAAACTATAAACTCGCGGGCAGACTTTAGCAAGGAGTGTACCACGCGCTGCACTATTTAAAAAAATCTCTCAACTCGCAGAATTTACCTTGAGGGATCTCACTTTCAACACTTTTATTTCACTTATCAAGCGACTGCTCACTATCAGACAACCCCCCTGCGTAGTACGAAAATATTTCGCGCTACGCAAAAAATTCGCGAATTATTCTCCGGCAGAAGAACCCCGAAATAGCATTTTTACAAATTCAGCGCTCTTGACTTGCAAGCATTTTTCCACTATCAGAAAAGGCCGCCGGCGAAAAGTTCATTTTAGACGCCGCTGAGACTTGGCTAAGACTTGGCTAAGACTTGCAAGATCAACCACGACCAAAAAAAAATCAACCGGGAACTCTCCGCGAAAGCTTCGCCGAAACTGAGTCTATGCACACCTTCGACAGCGATCCCTTAACCCCGCCGATCATGACCGAGACCATGGCTAAACTGCTGCTGGGGCAGAGACATTGGCGGGAAGCCCTCGATATCTATAGAGAACTCTGCCGGCAACACCCTGACAAGGCTGGACTTTACAAAGCGGAAATCGCGCAGATAGAGGGCTATTTCAAACCGCAGACCAATCCGGAGACGATCCTGAAAAGAGAGCGGACAAAAAAACAGATAGCGCAACTTGAAAATCTTCTGCGGATTGTGAGCGGCAGCCGCGAAGAGAGAAACAGGTAATTTCATGAAGATTCTGACAATTCACGGCCCCAACCTCAACCTGCTGGGACAGCGTGAACCGGAAATCTA
This sequence comes from Deltaproteobacteria bacterium, assembly GCA_016938065.1. Lineage (GTDB taxonomy): Bacteria > Desulfobacterota > Anaeroferrophillalia > Anaeroferrophillales > Tharpellaceae > Tharpella. The sequence continues at coordinate 60,172 of JAFGVI010000118.1, forward strand.
CGGCAGGCAAAGCCTGAATATGATAGACAATGAAATCGGCCGACGGGGAGAGCGGCTCGGCATAGCAACGGTCTGCCGCCAGAGCAATCATGAGGGCGAAATCATCGACTGGCTGCATCAGGCCGCAGAAAATGACTTCACAGGCATCATCCTGAATCCCGCCGGTTTTACTCATACCAGCGTCGCCATTCGCGACGCCATTGCCGCCATTGAGATTCCGGTCATCGAAGTCCACCTGAGCAATATCAGCAGCCGCGACGACTTCCGCCAGAAATCTTTGACGGCAGCCGTCTGCCGTGGTACAATCAGCGGTTTTGGTGCCGCCTCCTACCTGGTTGCTCTGGAAACCTTTAAAATATTACTCAACTGACCCGGCAAATTGACTCAGCAAAACAATACAATCATCTTAAACTGAAACTATATGAACATATATCTCCGTCGGCTTGAAAACCTGCGCCGACTGCTCGATAAAGTCAAGTGCGATGCCTTTCTCATCAATCACCCGGCCAACCTCAGCTACTATACCGGTTACAGCGGCGACAGTGCCTACCTTCTGCTGAGCCCTGATCGCAGCTGTTTTTTTACTGATGGACGCTATACGACACAGGCCGCATCCGAGATTCCCGAGTCGGTCGAACTTATTGAAATAACCTCATTCAACAGCCTCTGCCAGCATCTCAACACCTTTCACGACATAAACAGAGTCGGGGTTGATGAACGAAAATTAAGCGCTGAAAGCTGGCTCAAACTGAGCCAGCTTTTAAAAGGCGGAGAACCCCTGGTCGCCGTCGCCGAAACCCTCTGCCAACCCCGCAGATACAAGGATGAAAACGAGATCTATCTTCTGCGCCGGGCGGTCGCCATTGCCGAGGAGGCCCTGCAGAAGAGCTTGAGCTTACTGCGTCCCGGCACCAGCGAGCGTGATCTGGCGGCCGAAATAGAGTACCAGATCCGCCGCGCCGGCGGCGAGAAGGCCGCCTTTCCCCTGATTGTCGCGAGCGGGCCCCGCTCCGCCATGCCGCACGGGGTTGCTTCCGACCGTTTCATCAATCCCGGCGACCTGGTCACCATAGATTTCGGCGCCTGTTATCAGGGCTACCACAGCGACCAGACCTGCACCTTCTTTCTCGAAGAACCCGGGCCCGAAAGCAAAAAGGTTTACGAAGCTCTTTACCAAGCCCAGAGAAATGGTTTCAACGCTGTGAAAAACGGCATCACTACCCGGGAACTCGATCGCCTGGTCAGAGACGTACTGACCGAATCAGGGCTCGGCCACAGTTTCAGCCACGGCACCGGACATGGTATCGGCCTGGAAATCCATGAAGCCCCTTCAATCTCTCCGCACGGCCCGGATGAAATTCTGCAACCGGGCATGGTTTTTACGATTGAGCCGGGCTGTTATTTCCCGGGGCGCTGGGGCATCAGAATTGAAGATATGGTCTACCTAACTCCTCAGGGAGCTGAAAAATTAACTACTATCGATAAAAGTCTGGCAAAGATGATTATCGCTTAATTCGGTGAAGTCAACGCTTCACCAAACAAAACCATACTTAATTACAAAGGAAAAGGAACATGCATTCAACCCAAGATTTTCGCCGTGGCCTGCGGATAGAAATTAACGATGAACCCTTTATTATTGTTGATTTTCAACATGTAAAACCGGGAAAAGGCGGAGCTTTTGTCCGCACCAAACTGAAAAATCTGCTCAACGGCAACGTTGTCGACCGCACCTTCCGCTCCGGGGAGAAGGTCGGCAAGCCCGATATCGAAGAAAAAGAGATGCAGTACCTTTACAATGACGGCGATTTTCACTTCATGGACAATGATACCTACGAACAGACTGCAATCTCGGCCGAGCTTGTCGGCAGTGCCAAGGATTTTCTGCAGGAGAACAGCATTGTCAACGTGCTCTTCTATAAAGGCCGGGCCGTCAATCTGGAACTGCCGACCTTTGTTACTCTGGAAGTAACCGAAGCCGAACCCGGTCTCAAGGGCGATACCGCCAGCAGTGTCACCAAACCGGTTACCGTCGAAACCGGAGCCCGCATCAACGTTCCGCTGTTCATCAACCCCGGCGACCGGCTGAAGATCGACACGCGCACAGGTGAATATATCGAGCGGGTCAAATCCTGATGCCCCCTCTGGAAAAAAACTTCATCATCACGATTGACGGACCATCGGGTGCGGGCAAGAGTACGGTCAGCAAAAAAATTGCGGCCCGCCTGAACTTGATTTACATCGACACAGGGGCCATGTACCGTTGCGTTGCCTGGGCGGCGCGGGAAGCCGGCCTTGAGATGAGTTGCACAAGTGAAATGATAACGCTGCTGCAGGGGATCGAAATTCGTTTTCAGACCGCCGCCGGCAACCTGGTTTTCTGCAACGGCAAAGAGGTTACCGACCTGATCCGCAGCCCTGAAATCGACCGTCTCTCTTCGGCGGTTTCCGGACTTCCCTGCGTCCGTGCGGCCCTCCTGCCCCTGCAGAGAGCCGCGGCCCGGAACCAACCCGCCATCATCGACGGAAGAGATGCCGGAACCGTTATTTTTCCTCAGGCTGATCTTAAGATCTACCTTGATGCCGATCTCGACACAAGGGCCCGGCGCCGTCTGGCCGAGCAGCAGCTGCAGGCCGGCGTCGATCTGGAAAGTGTCACCGCCGCCATCGCCAACCGCGACCGGGCTGACAGCTCCCGCTCCCAGGCGCCGCTGCGCCGGGCCGATGATGCCGTCCTCATAGATTCCACCAGCCAGGACATCGAAAGCGTTTGCCAACACATTATTGAACTCTACGAGAAGCTGAAAAAGTGAAAGCAAAACTTGAAATCAAGGTTGCTCAAACCGCTGGCTTCTGTTTCGGGGTGCATCGGGCCGTCAATCTCGCCAAAGAGGCTCCGGAAAAATTCCCCGGCCAGCAGATTCACACCCTGGGCCCGATCATCCATAATCCTCAGGTCGTCATTCAACTGGCCGCATTGGGCGTCAGGCAGGCCGACAGCCTCGATCAGATCAGTCAAGGGGTTGTCATTATCAGATCCCACGGCATAACCAGACAACTGGCCCGGAAACTCGAACAGCGCCCGGATTTAACCGTGATCGATGCGACCTGCCCTTTTGTCCGGCGCGCACAGGAAATTGTCGCCAAAATGAGCGCGGCCGACTATCAGGTCGTCATTATCGGGGAGCCCGACCATCCCGAGGTAGCCGGCCTCATCAGCTATGGAGAGCCGCAGCGCACTCAGGTCATCTCCAGAAAAGCTGATATTCCCGCAGCCTTTTTCACCAAGGGCAAGACGCCCCGGATCGCCCTGCTGGCGCAAACCACCCAGTCGCAGAAACTCTACAACCGGATCAGCCTCGCCTTACTCCCCCTTAAAGGGGAGCTGCGCTGTTTCAACACCATCTGCACTGCCACCAGCGATCGCCAGAGTGAGGCTCTTGAACTCGCCGGAAGTTGCGACTGCATGCTTATTATCGGCGGCCGCAACAGTGCCAACACCAACCGCCTGCATGAACTCTGCAAAGAGAAGCAGAACGCTTCCTATCACATCGAAACCGCCGCAGACATTCAGAACCGGTGGTTTGCCGACAAACAGACAGTCGGCATCAGCGCCGGAGCCTCAACCCCGAAATGGCTGATTGACGAAGTCCTGGCGCAGCTGCAGCAGCTCTGCTGAAAAAGAGAGGGCGGAACCGGCACTGCCGAATCCGCCCTCTCGTCAAGGATCACACTATAAAATCTGCCCGCTTATGCGGCCTGGGCCTTACGCCAGCCGGCCTCGGTAAAGGCTTTCATCCGATCAATACTCCAGCTTTTCATGGTCGCGAAATATTTTGCCTTGTCAACCTTGGCCAGAGCAATAATATCCTGCCGCTCACGAATACTCTCTTCCATATCGGTCGGCGACATGCCCTGCCAGGTTGAATAGCGGTTATCAAAGATGAACTCGGGTGTAACCGCCTCTTTCTCAATACCATGCTTACCCAGAAGATAGACGGCCAGCTCCATATCATATTCGATCACCCAGCCATTATCTGCGAGCATGGTCGCACCGTTGAACTCGGGCTTTTCCACGCATTGCGGACAATAGACTTTATCGATTACCGCTGCCGGCAGAAGATTGTCCAGGTTGCTGAACTGAGCACTCTGATGGCCGCCGACGCATTTATGTTTAATCTCTATACACATGCCTTATCTCCTCTGAAAAATGTAATTCAATAAAACCATAAAAACTAACCTAATCTTTTTTATCTTATTTAAGCCATCCTGATAACCTTGTCAAGAAAAAAAATCAATTCCGCAAACGATTTATCTCCGCCCGCAACTCCAGCGCCGCCTGACGGGCCCCCGGGCCGAACGCTTCCTCCTGACCCGCATAAATAATCCCGCGCGATGAATTGATCAGGAGCCCGGCCCCGCGGCGGTCCAGTCCTGCCGCCAGAACGGCGGCCAGATCACCTCCCTGAGCGCCGATTCCGGGCACCAGCAAAGGCATATCGCCAACCACCTTGCGGACTCGAGCCAGTTCTGCCGGCCAGGTCGCACCGACAACCAGCAGCACATTTCGATTGCCATTCCAGGATGATGCCGCCAGACGGGCCAGTCTGAGATATAGCGCCTCACCTTCAACCTCAAGACTCTGCAGGTCGCCCCCCCCCGGGTTTGAGGTACGGCACAGGATAACCACCCCTTTTTCACGGTATTTGAGAAATGGCGCGAGAGAATCACCACCAAGATAAGGATTGACAGTAACAGCATCGGCCTGATAACGTTCAAAGGCCTCGATCGCATATTTTTCTGCGGTGCTGCCGATATCACCCCGTTTGGCATCCAGGATCACCGGAATATCTGGATATGATTCATTTATATAACGGATAGTCGCCTGAAGTTCCGCCTCCGCACCCGCGGCCGCATAATGAGCAATCTGCGGTTTATAAGCGCAGACCAGATCGGCGGTCGCATCAATCAGGCTTCGATTAAAAGCCAGAAAAGGCTGCGGCTGCCGGCGGCAGACATGCGGCAGACGCTCTAGAGAGGGATCAAGTCCGACGCAGAGCAGGGAGTTATTTTTTTTCTGAGCTGATTCCAGTTTCTCGATAAATTTCACAACATAATCTCCTTGACATACAACAGCATTATTAACTATTTTCACTGACTGCAGAAACGTTTCGACCCGTACCTATAGACGATAATAAGCAAAAGTACTCCCTGCAGAGCCATAATAAAAGGGGAAGACCCGTGGCAGCCCCGAAGCAAAACAGAGCTGAAAGCGCTCAACCTTTTCATAAAATAATTTTTACCCTTCTGCTTCTGGCGGCCGTCTCCGGCTGCAGCGGCCGCAACCAGGCCATCCGCATGGAGACTACAGGCTATTGCGGTTGCGGGGAATGTTGCGGCTGGGAGAGGGGCAGCTGGAAATTTCTTAAACTGGACTTCTGGAACCGCTATATCTCAACCGGAGAAAATGAAGGTGAAGAGTACACCGGTCTGACCGCCAGCGGCACGGTTCCGCGAGAACCCAATGCCGGCCTGCTGCATCAACCCTGGAACCTCTTTTTCCCCTGGCGCTGGTTCTCTCAGGACGGAACCCTGGCCGCAGATACACGCTACTACCCTTTCGGCACCCGCTTCTTTATTCCCGGATACGGCTATGGCGTGGTTGAAGATCGCGGCTCGGCTATCACCGGACCGAAGAGGCTCGATCTTTTCTATGACTCTCACTCTAAAGCCCTTGAATGGGGACGAAAAACACTCGGCGTCTACAGGGTCGATTAAGCCCTGAGCCGACCCGGTCCTTTAACCGCAAACCCGCTTTTGCAAAAGGAGATAAATCGTGAAAGAAATATTATTAATTCTGGGCATCGTCATTGTCTGGTATCTGCTGCAAGCCCATATTCTGCCCAAAATGGGGGTCTCGACCTGAATGAAACCCGCTTGCCAGGCGGCAAGCCTGAAAAATCCGAAGACCGCAAAAAAAAGTGCTGAAGGAAAAGATGCGAACCGACCGGAAATAAGGAAAAATAACTGATGACCCATCTGCACACCGGCAACTATGCCGCCAAACACAACAACCCGGAAATCCCGGAAGCCTTACGGGAAAAACTGAAAAGCGCCGCCGACGATAACCGTTTAAGCTGCAGCAAGGCCCATCGCCTGGCCCGGGAAACCGGTTTTGCCCCGGCGGAAATCGGCCGGGCGGCAGACCTTATGGAACTGCGTCTGACCGAATGTCAGCTTGCTCTTTTCGGACAGAGCCGGACCAAAGAAAAGTTGAAGGCCGCCGAGGAAATAAGCCCGGAATTGAGAGAGGCGCTGCTGGCCAACCTTACAAACCAGCGCCTCCCCTGTCTGCAGGCCTGGCATCTGGCGGAGCGTTTCAAACTCAAAAAAACCGAGGTCACGGCCGCCTGTGAAGCCCTGAAAATCAAAATATCACCCTGCCAGCTAGGGGCCTTCTGACTTAAAAAGGCAGCTCGCGCAAGGCGATGAGCTGCTCTTTTTTTATCTCGTCAACAATCCAGGCGCAACCTGCAAAAGCATCGCGCCGGGTCGCGGCAGAGCAGATGACCAGCAGCACATCGCCGCCACGCTCAACCGCCCCCAGACGATGCTGAAGAAAAATGCGGTGCAGAAGAAAATTCCAGGACGCATCGATGGCGATGGTGCGTAAACCTTCGCTGACATCATCAACCAGAGCTTCAAGGGTAACCGAGCGGAATTCAGGAAGCACCTTTCCCGGATATTTGACCCGGCCGTGGTGCATGACCACCGTACCGGTAGCGGCGCACTCATTTGCAAGAAAGCGGGAATATATCTCGGCCACGGCAAACGGTTCCGTGGCAAGCGCTACTTCGATATAGGCCTCGTTTACAGCTCGACCCATTATAAATCCTCCAAAACAATCTCCACCGGAGTCCTGTACTTTTTCTGATTATTACACGCCTTGCAGCAGGGCACGATATTGCCCCTGACACTCCGCCCGCCGCGAGCCAGAGGGACGACATGATCCATCGTCAAGGCCTGCGGCGGAAAACTCCGGCCACAGTAATGACAGACACCTTTCTGCAAAAGTCCCTGCCAGTACTGAGTACGGCGCAACTGTCGGGCTTTTTCGCGCTCGCGCCTAACGTGCCGGTCATCGGTTTCAATTTCAATCCAGTCACTCATTAATACATCTCAACAAAAACCATCAGATTTATATCCCGGCCACCTGCCGGCAAAACGCTCCAGCTCCTGCGGCGTATCAATTCCGGCCCAGGGTGAATCGCATGGAAGAATCTCAATCCTGTAACCATTTTCAAGCCAGTTCAGCTGCTCCAGATTCTCAGCCGCCGCCAGCACGCCAGGCCGCAGTGAGGTTAATCTGCGCAGAAAACGGCCACTGTAGCCATAGAGACCGAGATGCTGCAGCACTCCGGAGGGGCCATCGGACAAAACCGGAAAAACGGCTGCTTCATCCTGTAAAAAAGGAATCGGCGATCGGGAAAAATAGAGCGCCCGTCCTTTAAGATCAACAACTACCTTGACGACATGAGGAGAACGGTAATTATCGGGCTCCCGCAGAGGGCTCGCCGCCGAAAGCAGAAGATCCGGATCGTCCCGTTCCTCAAGCAGAGCGATAAACCGCTCAACCAGTTGCGGCTCGATCCCCGGTTCATCACCCTGCACATTGACAAACCATTTAACTTCTGGGTAGCGGGCCGCGATTTCCGCCAGTCTTTCAGTGCCGCTCTGATGGTGACCGGCAGTCATCTCAACTTGAGCGCCGTAATCCCGAACGACCCCGGCAATCCGCTGATCATCGGTAGCAACAATCACATTTCCGGCCGACTTGACCTTGCGACAAGCCTCAATCACCCAGATCAGCATCGGCCGACCATGCAGTAACGCCAGAGGCTTGCCGGGAAAACGCCGCGCCTGAAAACGGGCCGGAATAACAATCCATGACGCACTGCTCATACCACAATCCCCGTCAAAATTTAAGCCTTGAACTCTGCCCGAATACTCTACACATAAAAAAATAAAAAACAACCGGAAAATAAAAAAAACCTTGACAAGCACCACCATTTTCACTAGCTATACTCGCAAATTATTTTTCAGGAGGAGAAGCATGGCCGATTTAACTCTCAAAAGCATAAACTATCAGATTGGGAAACTGTGCCGTCTGGGAAGTCGTAAAGTAAAACTTATGGCGATCAGCAACCGCCGTAAACAACAGCTCCGCCACCTCGGTGAAAGGGTATATATTTTCAAGGCCTTGCAACAAGATGATGACATCTGGGAAAAAGATGAAATTTCCCAGCTCCTGCTGACGATTGCCGATCTCGACCAGGAGCAGGAGATGATAATTGATGAAATCAACGAGATAAAGGCAGAGAGTCCGCCAGAGGATATTACTTGCGGATGTCATGGCGCGAGCGTTTGTCCGGAACCGCAGGCGCCGGTGGCTGAAAAAGCTGCCGCCACCGAAAGTGAAACACCCGAAAGCGAAGCGAAAGCAGCTGAACCGGAGATTGTCGAAGCGGAAGAGACAGCGACCGCAGAAGAAGAAAGCGGCTCGGCTGAACCGAACGAGGCGACACCGCGGCGGACCACCAGAAAAAAAGGGAGCACGTCTAAAAGCGACACCGAATAACCTTGTCTTCAGTGCTGACAAGACAGACCAGCAAGCGCAAAGTCCAACATTAGATCAATGTTGGACTTTTTTATGAACCCCTCCGCCCAAATGGGGACCCCGACGGTTTACATCTGCAGGCTTTCGCCGAAACCATGAAAACGATTTTCATTGCTTCCTTTAAAAGCCTGTGCTAAAGGGTTCTGGTTTAGAAATAAATCAGCTTTTACAATGCTTTATTAATTTTTCCTCATAATCTAAGAACAGCCGGCACAACCTGCAGAACTTTTTTTCGAACCCCTGAAACCAAGCCTGAAATGCAAAGGAAGAAGCACAAATGTCAAAAGGGAAAATATCCGTACGGCGTGAGTTACGCGAACCTGACGCCTTCGTCAAAACCACATATACGGTTCTCGACTATTGTAAAAAGCACCTGAAAGTGATCTCGATTACAGCGGTAATCGCGGTTATCGCCGGAGCGACGGCAATCGGTTCATTCTGGTATTCCAGCGATCGAAACCACAAGGCCCAGCTGTTATTGAACCAGGCCCTGACTGCCCTGCAGAACCAACCGGCTGAAAACCAGGCTGAAGCCAGCCAGCAACTCAGCACCATCATCACGACATACAAGAGCACCAGTGTTGAACCTGTGGCCGGCTACCTCTACGCCAACCAGCAATATCGGGCCGGGGCTTTACCAGAAGCCGCCGATCTCTATCAGAGCAATGATAAAAATGTCACCCGGCAACTTAAGGATCTTGAGCAGCTGGGCATCGCCACCATCTCTTTTCAGCAGAACAACTTTGACCGGACTATCTCGATCCTTGAACAGCTGCAGACCGGACGCAGTTTTATCAATGAAGATCTCTACATTCTTCTGGGTCTCAGCTATGAAAAAAGCAAGCAGCCGGAAAAAGCCATCGCTACTTATGAAAACATGATTCAGCTGCTGCAGAACTCAGTCTTTAAACCCTGGGCGGAGGAACGTCTGCTCAACCTGCGAAACCCGGTAAAATCATAGCGGTTTATGCAATAAATCAGAGTAATACCGCATTACTCCTGAAACACTTTTTCGGAACAGCCCTCAGCCATGAGGGCTTATCTTTTTTATTTATCCTATGCCGCAGTCAACCGACAGCCCCCAGTTTTTTTTCCGCAGCTGCGCTGCAAAGATCACCCTGGCCATAGCTGTTCTGGGCTGCTTAGTGGGGGGAGCGGGCTGCAGCCACAACAATCCTCCAGGCAAAGCCCAGCTCTCTGATGAATTCTATCAGAATCTGCTGGTCGCTTTTGCAGCCCGGGATTACAATCGGGTAAAAGATGGCTTGCTTAAAATAAACGATGCCGGTATCGCGGATAAACGCACTCTCTACCTTGGAGCACTGCTCGCCCTGATTGAACAAAATCAGGAAAAGGCCGTCCTTGATCTTAAAGATGCCCTGGTTCTTGATCCTGACTACGGCGAAGCACATAACACGCTCGGCACAGTCTATCTGCAGCAAAAACAGTTTGCTGCGGCCGAAACGGAATTTCTGGAAGCCGCCGGCAACCCCCATTACCAGACCCCGGAAAAAGCTTACCACAACCTCGGTAATCTTTACCAATTACAGAATCAGCAAGACCAGGCCGCAAGCTGCTACCTGAAAGCTCTGGAGTTGCAGCCAAACTATTTTCCCTCCCACTACGAACTCAGCCAGCTCTATGCGGCCTCCGGCAAACTTGAACTGGCAGCTCAGGAGAGTGAAAAAGCGCGTCAGCTTTCCCCTGAGCATCCCGGGGTATGGCTCCAGATCGGAAAAATTGAAGCGGCCCGAAACAATCCAGACGCTGCAGCGGCGGCGTTTAAAGAGGTTATGAAACTTCAGCCCGAAGGTTTTTTTGCGGATCAAGCCACCGTTGAACTGAAACGCCTGCCGGAATCACGTTAAGCGGTAAGACAAAATGCAGTACCGGCGCGAATCCGCCTTCTTTCTTTAACGTACTGTACTAATTAAAAAATTCTCAGGAATTCAGCAAACATGAATCAAGACAGTGAAAACAGCTTACGTCAGCAGCGCATCATTAAACTGGAACAGCTCCGAGAGCTGGGAGTCAACCCTTTTGCCAATGATTTTACCCCTTCAAGCACCGCTGCCGAAGTGCTTAAGGAATATAACGAACATGACGTCCACACTTTGGAAGCAACCGCTCACCCGGTTGCGGTTGCCGGAAGGATTATCTCCCTCAGGCTCTTCGGCAAAGCCGCTTTCGCCCACCTGCAGGATCGCAGTGGAAAAGTGCAGGCCTATATCCGCAAAGATCTGATCGACGAGGAAAATTTCAAGGTCTTTAAACTTCTCGACATCGGCGATACCATTGGGGTCAGCGGCACGGTTTTCAAAACCAGAACCGGTGAAATCACAATCCAGGTGGCAACGCTTAAAATTCTGACTAAAGCCCTGCGCCCACTGCCGGAAAAGTGGCACGGCCTGAAAGATATCGAAACCCGTTACCGGCAGCGTTATGTCGATCTGATTGTCAATCAGGAGGTTCGGGAAACCTTTGTCAAAAGAACTAGGATTATCGATATTATCAGAAATTTTTTCAAGGAAAGAGATTTTCTTGAGGTCGAAACTCCGATGATGCAGGCCGTTGCCGGAGGTGCTACCGCCCGACCTTTCACAACGCATCATAATGCCTTGAACCTGGATTTGAGCCTTCGGATCGCACCTGAATTATACCTTAAGAGACTGGTGGTCGGCGGCTTTGAAAGAGTCTTTGAAATCAACCGCAACTTCCGCAACGAAGGGATCTCGATCAAGCACAATCCCGAATTTACCATGATTGAATTCTATCAGGCTTACGCGACCTACCTCGACCTGATGAGTCTGACCGAAGAGCTTTTCGTCACCATCTGCCGTAGCCTGAACAACCACGACACCATCGTCTATCAGGGTCAGGAATTAAATTTCACTCCCCCCTGGGATCACCTGACCGTTATTGAAGCAATAGAAAAATATACCGGCATTGACACCCTGAAACTGCAGAGTCTGGAGAGTCTGCTGAGTTTGGTCGATGCCATGGGCCTGGAATTAACCCCGGCAGAAAGAACCGTTCACGGTAAATGTTTAATGAAAATCTTTGATGAAAAAGTCGAAGCCCAGCTTATTCAGCCGACCTTCATCACCGATTATCCTGTATCGATTTCACCACTTTCACGAAGAAATGAATCCAACCCCGAGGTCACCGACCGCTTTGAACTTTTCATTGCCGGCCGTGAAATGGCCAACGCCTTCTCCGAGCTTAATGACCCCCTTGACCAGAGAGAACGTTTTGAACAGCAGCTGCGCGACAAGGCTGCCGGTGATCTGGAAGCGCACCAGTTTGATGGTGACTATTTAAGAGCTCTGGAATACGGCCTGCCGCCCACTGCGGGTGAAGGCATCGGCATCGACCGGCTGGTGATGCTGTTTACAGATGCCGCCTCCATCCGCGACGTCATTCTTTTTCCGCTTCTTAAACCGGAACAGTAAAGGCTTCTTACTTTGCGGTTTGAACTTTTCGTAGCCCTGCGCCACCTGCTGGCCCGCCGGAAACAGGTCTTTATCTCCCTGATCTCCCTGATCTCGATATTGGGCATTGCCCTCGGGGTCATGGCTTTGGTCGTGGTTATCGCGGTGATGAGCGGTTTTGAAAAAGAGTTAAAGCAGAAAATACTTGGCAACACGGCCCATATCATGGTCATGAAATATGGCGGAGGCATCAGCGGCTACCAGAAAATAACCGAAAATATCAAACAGATTGCCGAAGTTGAAGAAGCGGCTCCCTTCGTTTTCAATCAGGCAATGCTGACTCACGGCCGCCAGGTCAGTGGAGCCGGGGTTCGCGGCATTGAACAGGGCAGTGACCCCCTGCGCCTGAAACTCGAAAAAATGCTGGTTGACGGGCACTTTTTCTCCCCTCCCGGCTCGCTTCCGGTCACCAGCCCGCCGGAGATCATTCTGGGCAGTGAACTGGCCAAAAACATCGGTGTCAGAAGCGGTTCCGACCTGCGTCTGATCGCCCCCAGCGGCTCACCCACCCCGATGGGTCTGGTACCCAGAATGCAGCGTTTTAAAGTTATCGGCACTTATACGTCGGGCATGTATCAGTATGACTCGGCGCTGGCCTATACCACTCTGGGCGCAGCCCAAAAATTTTTTGCGATGCCGGATCAGGTAACCGGCATCGCCGTAGAGATCAAAAAACTCTATGAAGCCGGAAGCATCGCTGAAAAAATTCAGCAGAAACTTTCCTATCCTTACTGGGCCCGGGATTGGATCAGCATGAACCGCAACCTTTTTACCGCTTTGAAACTCGAACGCGTCACCATGTTCGTTATTCTGGCACTGATCATCATGGTTGCCGCGTTTAATATTATCTCGACCCTGATCATGGTCGTCATGGAAAAGCACAAAGAGATTGCCATCCTCAAAACCATGGGGCTCTCTTCCCTGCGCATCATGCGCATCTTTGTCTGGGAAGGTATGATTATCGGCACTGCCGGCACTATTCTCGGTCTGACCGGTTCCCTGATTCTCTGCGAAATCCTTAAACGCTATGATTTTATCACGCTGCCGGGTGATGTCTACTATTTTGAAACCTCTCTGCCAGTGGACCTGCAGCTCTATCATCTCGTCAGCACTGCAGCCTTGTCCCTGATCCTCTGTTTTGGTGCAACCCTCTACCCTTCATTCCGCGCTTCCCGTTTACTGCCGGCCGAAGCTTTACGCTACGAATAGAGGCTTTAGATGAACAGCGACCGCAAAAACCAGCATTGTGCAGCGGATACGAATCACCTCTCTCGCAACCCCCTGGAAAACAAAGAGAAAAATCTGCGCTCTCAGATAAACCTGGCCCGAACCCAGCTCAGCCAGGGGAAAAAACAAGAGGGCCTTGAAACTTATTTTAAGATTGCGGCCGAGATGGTCTTAATCGCTGAAGTCAGTAAAGCCACGGCCATCTACAAACTGATCTTAAAAGAAGAGCCCGCCAACCCCATGGCCCTGGCTTTTTTAAGTACGCTTTATCACAATCAGGGACTCGACGCCGAAGTGCTGCAGCTTAACACCCGGGAAAACAACAAAAGTTCGGTTACGGAAAATCTTCCCGCAGAACTCCAGCAACTGCTGATTTACGCTTTAAGGCCGCTGTTTTTCACCGAATCCAGCCCTGAGCCGGCCCGGCTCTCACAGATTGCTCAGATCTTTAAGATCAGCAAATTTTCGCCCGGTGAGCTGATTCTCAAAGAGGGGGAAAACAACCAGACCCTCTATGTTATTCTTGACGGCAAAATCAAAATCAGCTGCGGCAATCGCGAAGCCACCGGTGAAATTCCCATCACCACCCTTGCGGCCGGTGATTTTTTCGGCGAATTCTCACTTCTGACCGGAGAAACCGCCAGTGCTGATGTCAGAGCTCAGACCGCGGGATGGCTGGCCAGTGTTAAACGTCAGGAAGTCGACCGTCTGGCCGTGCACTTTCCTGAATTTCTGCCCCGGATTCTTGAATCCTTCAGAATCCGTAAACAACGACTGCTGATCCAGAAAATCAATGGCTACGCATCCGGAACCGCCGCCGACAGTTCAGGAGAAGGTCTTGATTAAAACGATTGCCCTAAAAAAAAGTTTTTTTCTCGACAAACGGGAGATATCCGTTTTAAAAGGGATTGACCTTACAATTGCGGCGGGTGAGCGTATTGCTATCTGTGGAGAATCGGGAGCCGGTAAAAGCACCTTACTGCAGATTATCGGTTCCCTGGACAAACCGAGCAGTGGCAGCGTCAGTTTTGCCGGAGTGGATATTTTTTCACGTTCGGAACGGGAACTGGCCAGATGGCGCAATTCGGCTCTCGGTTTTGTTTTTCAGTTTCACCATCTGCTGCCCGAATTCAGCGCCCTGGAAAACGTTATGACGCCGGCCCTGATCAACGGCATATCGATGTCTGAGGCTCGCGGGATGGCAAACCTGCTCCTGCAGAAAGTTGGTCTCGCGGCGAGAACAGGTCATAAACCGGGAGAACTGTCCGGCGGAGAACAACAGCGGGTAGCTTTGGCTCGTGCTTTGATCATGCGGCCTGAAGCCGTACTGGCCGACGAACCGACCGGCAACCTTGATGCCGGAACCAGCGACGAAATTGTCGCGCTGCTGATGGAATGTAACCGGGAATTCAACACAACCCTGCTGCTGGTCACCCATAGCCAACGTTTAGCCCAGCAGATGGATCGTACTATTTTTATTGAAAATGGCATCATCCTGGAATCCTGAAGGAAAACCGGCATTTTATGTTTAAAAGCAAAGTGAGCTCCATATCTGCAGCAAAATATAATCGTCTGACTCTGACGCTTGCCCTGCTGGGTTTGCTGCTGCTTTGGTCCATACCCTGCGGGCAGTTGCGCGCGGCTGAAGATGAAGGCAACCCCGCCGGAGAGAAAGTTCTCAGCATTGTCGTCCTGGGCAACCAGAAGGTTACCAAAGATACGATAACCGACAAGATGAAAACCAAAGTCGGCGATCAGCTGTCAGCCAGCGTCCTCGATCAGGATCTCAAAGATCTTTACAGTTTAGGTTTTTTTGACAACCTGATGGTCAATTTAACTGATCTTCGGGACGGAGTTGAAGTTGCCGTTATCGTCGTTGAAAAACCAACCATCAACGCCATTGTTCTGAAAGGCAATAAAAAGATAGAGCGTAAGGATCTGCTGAAAGAGATCACCCTGCATACCTTCAACATCCTCAATGAAGAACGCCTCAAGGAGAGCCTGGAAAAACTGAAAGCTTTCTACCGCGAGAAGGGTTTCTATTCGGTTCGAATTAAAACGAAAACCGTAAAATCCGGAAAAAGCAATGTCCAGGTTATTTTTATTATCGATGAAGGGCCCAAGTGTTACGTCAAAAAAATCCGCTTTCATGGCAACGATAACTTCAGCGCCTGGAGCCTCCGGCGTAAGATTCAGACCAAAACCTACAACTTCTTTCTCAGCTGGGCCACTGATGCCGGTATCCTCAAAAAAGACCAGCTCGAAAATGATGCCAAACTCCTTAAATCATTTTATTTAAGCGAAGGTTATGTCCAGGTTCGGGTAAGTAAGCCGAAAATCACACTGGATGACAATCGAAAATGGATTTACATCGATTTCGATATCGATGAGGGCAAAATCTTCACAATGGGCAAAGTCGAAATTGTTGACCCGGAAAGTGAAGCCGAGATAACCGACAACCTGCTTAAAGTGCTTAAGGGAAAAAGCGGAAAGAATTTCAGCAATCTCGACCTGCAGAGTGATATCGAAACCCTTTCAACTTTTTTTGCCGACCGGGGCTACGCCTATGTTGATATTGACCCACAAACCAATATCAACCCGGAAAAACGCATAATTGATGTTTCCTATCATATTACCCGAGGCACCAAATTTCTCTTCGGACGCATCAATATCGGCGGCAATACTAAAACTCGCGACAAAGTTATTCGCCGGGAACTGCGTTTTGCCGAAGGTGATCTCTTCAGCGGCTCGGCTCTCAAACGCAGCCGCGAAAGAATAAACAATACTCAGTTTTTCTCGGAAGCCGACATTCAGACGGTGCAGAACGATAATGAAACCATTGATGTCAACGTCAAGGTGGTTGAAGGCTCAACCGGGGCTTTCAGTATCGGGCTCGGCTACAGCACCGTTGACAGCATTATCGGTGTGGCCAACATTTCGCAGAAAAACTGGCTTGGTAAAGGACTTGACGCAACCTTCAATGTTGAACTCTCGGGTTCCCGGCAGTTCTATAATATCGGCCTGACCGACCCCTATTTCCTGGACATGAACATGAGCTCAGGCATCAATCTCTATAATGAAGAGTATGAATATGATGCCTATTACACCTCTCAGCAGGGATTTCGCCTCTCTTTCGGCAAACCGATCGACGAATACACCAGCTGGTCGGCCGGTTATCGCTGGGAAAAAGTTAAAATTTTCAATATCAGTTCAACCGCATCCGACTATATCAGGGATGAGGAAGGAACAACAAGCACCAGCCAGGTTTTCGTCTCACTCTCCCGCGACAAGCGCGATAACTTTCTCTTTCCGACCCGCGGCTATAAACTCAAAGGTACCTTAGTTTTTGCCGGCGGCCCTTTAGGTTTTGATAACGATTTTTACAAAGTCATTCTTGAAGGACATAAATTTTACCCTTTCAAATGGGGCAGCGCCTTTCATCTCTGGGGACTTATGGGCTACGCCGACGGTTATGGAGGTCAGGATCTGCCGCTCTATGAGCGTTTTTATGTCGGAAGCCTAAAAACGGTTCGGGGCTTTGATTTCGGCGAAGCCGGACCCGAAGACGAAAACGGCGATGTCATCGGCGGCACCAAAGAGATAATTTTAAGCGCGGAATGGATTTTCCCGCTGCTTAAAGACATGGGCCTTAAGGGTGTTATTTTCTATGATGCGGGAAAAGCCTTTGATGATGATGAAAATTTAAGTTTTGATTTGCGTCAGAGTGTGGGCTTCGGCATTCGCTGGAAATCACCGATGGGCCCGCTGCGCGTGGAATGGGGCTTTAACTTAGGACCCGAAGATGATGAAAAGAGCAGTGTCTGGGACTTCTCGGTGGGAACCTTCTTTTAGGGACACGGCGTTCTGATAAGCTATGCGATGAATTAAAAAACATATTAAGCAACCCTTAACTTATTACCAAGGAGTAGAAAAAATGAAAAAAATTTTCTGGATCACAACAATTGTCATAGGCATGCTGTTTACAGGCCTGGTATCAGTATATGCTGCAGACTCCGGTTTCAAATTCGGCTATATCGATCTGCAGAAAGTTATGGCCCTCTCCAGTCAGGGAGAAATTGCCAAAGGTAAAATGCAGGCCAAACAGGAAGAGCTTCGGGCGGAAATGCAGACTAAACAGTCTGAAATTTCCGCTATGAAAGAGGAGATCGAACGTCAGGGCATGATGCTGAGCCCGGAAAAACGCCAGGAAAAAGAGAGCGACTACCAGAAAATGGTGCGTGATTTCAAAATTTTTGTTTCCGACTCGGAAAAAGATATGAAAGCCCTTGAGGGCGAATTCTTGAAAAAGATGCTCAAAGAGCTTGAAGTCGTTACCGAAGAGTTCGGCAAATCCGGCAAATACCAGCTTATCCTGGAAAAGCGCAGCGGCATTATCTATGCGGATCAAGCGCATGACATTTCCGACGAACTCATCACGGCCTATAACAAGTGGGTTGAAAACAACCAGAAAGAGCAGAAAAAAGAGAAGAAATAGGATAGATCATGCAGCCTTCACCTCTGATGGATATTCAGCAGATCATGCGTTTTCTCCCGCATCGCTACCCCTTTCTGCTGGTTGATAAGATACTTGCCTTGACCCCGGGTGAAAGTATTGTCGGATGTAAAAATGTAACCGTCAATGAACCTTTTTTCGTCGGCCACTTTCCCTCCTTTCCGGTCATGCCGGGGGTCATGATTATTGAAGCCATGGCTCAGACCGGCGGCATTTTTGCGATGGACTCATTAAATGTAAAAGCCGGCGAAGATCCGTCCACTAAAATGTTTTTCATGAGCATTGACAAGGCCCGTTTCCGTAAACCGGTAATCCCGGGCGACACTTTGCTGATGACCATGGAGTTGATCAATCAGCGCCGTAACATCTGGAAATTTGCCGGCCGCGCCGAAGTCGACGGAACACTGGTCAGCGAAGCCGAGATGATGGCCAGCATCAGCCGCAACTAATAATCAGATAAACCAGCCGCCGGGACTTCCGTAACGAAAGTTTTCCGGTGGCTGGTTTATTTTAAGCCATCCGGAACAGAATACATTCATGTCTAAAATTCACCCAACAGCTATATTGTCAGCTCAAGTCAGCCTGGCTGAAGATGTGACGATCGGCCCCTATGCGGTCATTGCCGGCGAAGTCAGTCTCGGCAAGGGAACGGTCATTGATCACCATGCCACAATCCAGGGCAGAACTTCTCTCGGGGCAAACTGTCGCGTCTACCCTTACGCTCTGGTCGGCACCGACCCGCAGGACCTTAAACATCAGGAGGGCCGCTCCGAGCTCAGTATCGGCGACCATACCGTCATCAGAGAATATGCCACCATCAGCCGGGGCACCGAACATGGCGGTGGGATTACCCGCCTGGGCTCGCATAATTTTATCATGGCCTACTCCCATATTGCTCATGACTGCCAGTTCGGCAATCATATCATTCTCTCCAACGGCGCCACTTTTGGCGGCCACAGTGAAGTGGAAGATCATGCAATAATCGGAGGGTTGAGCGCCATTCATCAGTTCTGCCGCATCGGGGCCTACTCCTTTATCGGCGGAGCGTCCGGGGTCAGCCAGGACATCCCTCCCTATGTCCTGGCCAACGGCAATCATACCCGCCTTTACGGGCTGAACAGTGAAGGTTTAAAGAGACATGGTTTCAGCCGGGAAACCATCAAAACCATCACCCAGGCCTTTCGCATTCTTTTTCGCACTACCGGCCTTTCCCTGGCTAAAGCCATTGACAAAGTAGAGAAGGAGATCGAGCAGACCCCTGAGGTCGTACACATGATAAACTTTATCAGACAGTCAAAACGGGGCGTATGTCGCAGAAAATAGAACCTTCAGAAATCATTCGGGCGGGTGTCGTCGGGGTTGGCCATCTGGGTGCTTTCCACGCCGAGAAGTATGCCGCAATCAACCATGTCGAACTGGTCGGCGTCTATGATCCAGACAGCAAAAGAGCCGGCGAGATCGGACGAAAGCTCTCGGTGCCGGCCTTTAAAAAGCTTGACGAACTGCTGTCACAATGCCGGGCGGTCTCCATCGCGGCCCCGACTTCAGCCCATTTTGCTCTGGCCCAGACAGCTTTAGAGAAAAAAATTGATGTCCTGATTGAAAAACCGATAACCACTACCGAAGACGAAGCCCGGAAACTGATCGATCTGGCCCGAAAAAATCAATGTATTCTTCAGGTCGGCCTGCTCGAACGTTTCAACCCGGCCTTTACCAACACCCGTGAACATCTGCATAATCCACGATTTGTTGAAGTACACCGGCTCTCCCCGTTCAGCTTTCGCAGTATCGATATCGATGTCATTCTTGATCTGATGATTCACGACCTCGACCTTATGCATGAAATCATAAAAAGCCCGATAACCAGGATTGACGCCGTGGGAGTGCCGGTTATTTCCAGACAAACCGACATTGCCAATGTACGTATCCATTTTGAAAATGGTGCCGTAGCCAATCTCACGGCCAGCCGGGTCTCTTTGAATCCTGAACGTAGAATCAGAATTTTTCAGCCGGACGGTTACTTCTCACTTGATTTCAGCAATTTCAAGACTACTATCTGCCGCCGTCAGGAAGGCAGCTACCTTGAACCCCTGCCCCAGATTACCGCCGAAGATCTCAGTTTTCCCAAAAGTGACAACTTAAAGCTTGAAATTGAAGATTTTATCGATGCCATCCGCCAGCGCCGCAAGCCCCTTGTCAGCGGTGAGGACGGCCTGCTGGCGCTGTCGACCGCGATCCGCATCAAGGAAAGCATTAAACAGCAGCAACACGTCTGGCAATGAAAGAGTTCCCGCACCTGAGCATTATTGCCGGTGAAGACTCCGGCGATTTTCATGGTGCCAATCTTGCGGCCGCTTTGCGCCGCCAACTGCCACAGATCCGGCTCTCCGGAATTGGCGGGCAAAAGATGGGTGAGCAAGGGGTCGAACTGATTTTCCCCTCGGCCCGGCTTGCCGTCGTCGGCATAACTGAAGTGTTAAAACGCCTGCCGGATATTTTTTCCGGCTGCCGGGCCCTGCGCAGACACCTGCGCGAATCGCGTCCGGACCTGCTGGTGCTGATTGATTTCCCCGATTTCAACCTCCATCTGGTTGCCCCCTATGCCCGTAAGCTAAAGATACCGATCGTCTACTATATCAGTCCTCAGGTCTGGGCCTGGCGCCAGGGAAGGGTTGCCGCCATTAACAGGCTTGTCGAAAAAATTCTGGTTATCCTGCCTTTTGAGAAAGAATTTTATCATCGCCGCGGCGTCGCTGTTGAATATGTCGGTCATCCTTTGCTTGACGAATTTGAAAATTTTCGCAGCCTTCCGCACCGGCACCGCTCTTTAATCGCCCTGATTCCCGGCAGCCGCAGCAGTGAGGTCAAAAGATTGCTGCCTTTGATGTTAACGGCTGCCCGCCTCTATAGCAGAAGGCAGCCGGAAGCCAGATTTATCATTCCCGTAGCACCGTCGCTTTCCCTCGATTTTATTCGGCAAATGATACCGACAAGTCTGCGCGAAAAGATTATCCTGTTGCGGCAACCTCTATCCCAGGCTCTGGTAAAAGTCTCCTTCGCCCTCGTGACCTCAGGAACAGCAACCCTCGAAACGGCGTTAGCTGAAGTCCCGATGGTGGTTGTTTACAAGGTCAACCTCTTTTCGTATTGGCTGGGCAAAAAATTAATCTCAGTACCTCATATCAGTCTTGTAAACCTGGTCGCTGAAAAAGAAATTGTCCCGGAGTTGATTCAAAACGATGTCCTTCCAGAACAGATTACAAAACAGATGCGCCGACTGATGGACAACCATGAGACCTACGATAAAATCTGCCGGGAATTAAAAGAGCTCAAGAAAAAATTGGGCAAAGCCGGCGCATCGGAACGGGCCGCGCAAGCCATCCTTGCCATACTTAAAAAACACCAGTAATTATAAACATTTACACAACGCCAACAAATGCCTGTTCGAGTCCGGCTTGAGGCAGAAATTTAACTGCCGCAAGTCATCTATTATTTGCATTTCGCAAAAAAATCTGTTATCGTTCAAAGTATAGAAAAAAGATCAGCTATCATCAGCGCAGCTGGACTTTATGACAGTCGCTGATTACTGCAGCACTGAGAAGGCACTAAACAGGGATAGATAAGGAGGGTCTTAAAATGGAAAACCAGCCAACCAACACCAGAATTTCACTGCTTTCAAGCATGAATGCTTTTTACGGCAACCCCAATCTTTCTCCCGAAACCGAAGCCGCCATTGAAAAGGGGGCTCGCGCCCCGGAGGTTTACTCACCGAATGCAAATGAACCGGTAGCGCCCGAGCAGAACAGAGCGGCAGAGACCAGGCAGGCTCAAAACAATAATCCGGCCGAAGCATTTTTCTCGCAGACTACGGAACAGATTGACATCAGCAGCCAGGCCGTCGCCCTGCAACAACAGCAACAGCAACAACAGGTACAGCAGCAACAACAGCAAAGAACTGCGAATTCGCCGGCGGAAACCGGGGGCACACCTGAGCCTTCCGCCAATGTGAGACCACCAGCCCCGCGAGAAGCTAGTGGTGCCAATGCTGCCGGAGCCGGGCAGAATCAGGCGGCAAATCAGGCCCAGGCAACACCCAGGGCGGAACCGAGAGCTGCCAGCGGGTTAAACAGTGAGCCCCGGCCTCCCCTGCAACCTGAAGGCACAAACATAAACCAACCCCAGACTAATGCCGCTTTCAATCCGCTGCAAAACGGCTACGCACAATTCGGCAACGGCCCCGGCGCGGCCAGCAATGCCAGTCAGCCAGGCGCTCTATTAAGTGCCATGGGTTAAAACTCTATACTGAACAATCAAGCTGCCTTCGTCAGGCGCACAACAGCCCGACGAAGGCAGTTATCATCAGTTAGTCCGATAAACAATCACTTCTTAACAACCATAATAATCGCGATACCAGTCAATAAACTTGCCGATTCCCTGTTCCAGCGTCGTATGAGGACTGAAGCCGACCGCACTCTGCAGGTCGACGATGTCAGCATACGTTGCCGGGACATCGCCGGGCTGCATCGGCAACAGCTCCTGCTTGGCTTTTCGGCCCAGTTTCCTTTCCAGAATATCGATAAAATCGAGTAGTTTTACAGGACTGTGGTTGCCTATATTGTAAAGACGGTACGGGGCCGGACTGGTGCCGGGGTCTGGGTCGGCTCCATTCCAGTTGCGGTCAGCTTCCGGCAGATGGGAAAGTAAACGCACGATTCCTTCGACAATATCATCAATGTAGGTAAAATCCCGCTGCATCAGTCCTTGATTAAAAACCTTGATCGGCTCGCCGGCCAAAATCGCCTTGGTAAAAAGAAAAAGCGCCATGTCGGGCCGACCCCAGGGTCCGTAAACAGTGAAAAAACGCAGACCCGTAACCGGCATGCCGTAGAGATGACTGTAAGCGTGGGCCATCAGTTCATTGGCCTTTTTACTGGCAGCATAGAGACTGACCGGATGATCGACGTTATCGTGTACGGAAAACGGCATCCGCGTGTTCAGCCCGTAAACCGAACTGGATGAAGCGTAGATCAGATGTTCCACGCGGTTATGACGACAACCTTCAAGAATATTAAGAAATCCCGACAGATTACTGTCGACATAAGCCTTGGGATTTTCCAGACTGTAGCGAACCCCGGCCTGGGCTGCCAGATTGATGACCTGATCAAAGGCCGCCTCCCGGAAAAGCTTCTCCATCCCCTCACCGTTCATCAGATCAAGCTTGACAAAAGTAAAATTTTTATGCCGGCAGAGAATTGCCAGGCGATCCTTTTTCAGTGCAACATCATAATAATCGTTTAGATTATCGAGTCCAACGACTTCCCTCCCCTCCGCCAGCAGTCGCAAACTGACGTGAAAGCCGATAAATCCGGCAGCACCCGTGACTAATATGCTCATGACTTTTTCACTCCAACCTTTATCAGCAAGATGAAGACAAACGAAAAAAGACCGGCACAGCCTGACTGCCCGGTCTTTCTATCTGTCTTTGCAACTATTTATCGGTAAAAAACACTTTCGCTACATATCAAATTTGGGAGCATTGCTGACAAACTGATAATGTCCATCGAAACTTACTCCGACCCCTTCACTCTCCCTCCGAACCACACGACCATTCATCTCAACCCATGAACCTGAACCGGAAAAGGAGTTAAGGTAGAGATTCACTTTAATATCTGTTCCATTCTCCAGAGATTGACCATCGGTTAAAAGAAAAGCTCCACTGCAGGAAACATCCCTGGTTTTCCATTTATAAGTTTCGATCTGACCGCTGCCACAAAAAGCTTCAACATGCGCTGGAACTTGTAGGTTATATCTGGTCACTACTCTTTTTTCCATGAGATCACCTGTTCTGGAAACTGCGTCGCAAGAAACTATGTAAAGATAACGTATTCACTATCAATAAAATAGAGATTCGACAGTAAATATCATTCCCTGAACTTAAATTAACTCAGCACCTCTGCATTGTTAGAATATACAACAATCTCTAAAAAAAGCAATCAGCCAAAAGTATGAAAATTATAGTAAAAAACTGATCTGTTTACACTATTTTCATACTGATAAAGCACTAGCTCTATTCGACCATTAATCAGCTGAACTCCCGGGCTACCAGCTTAAAAATAGTATTGTCGGCACTCTTCATTAAAACCTCTCGCTCATCTGCAGGCAAAAAAGAGTGAGAAAAGGCCTGCTTGATAATTGCCAGTGCATCCCAAAGCGTAATCCCGCCAACCAGGCGGGAGGCAAGAAGATACTCACCGGTCAATGTGGTTTTACTGATCCCCGGATTATCGGTGCAGATGGTTAACGGCAGACCCATCTGCCAAAGCTTCTGCAAGGGATAAGGTGGATAATCAGCAAGCGCCGCCATGGCCGCCGCTCTCTTTAAACGTTCATTCGCCCCTTTTTCATTATCCCACCGATCGCTGATCACAACGAAACCGAATCGGGGCTGAAGCAAAGGCAAATTTCCCATTAAACTTTCCGTTCCGATGCAGAAACACCGTATCAATCTGATGCCGCATCAAAAGATTGATCGCGGCACTGGTAATCTCAATACGCCCGATAATCACCAGCTGCTCGGTCTTAAAAGGAAAGATCGTCTTTAAAAGATCATCACCTTTACGCAACTGCAGAACGTCACCGTTTTTTACCAGGCGCCCATAATCTGAAACAACATAAATGATCGACACAGTTTTACCCTAACCTAAAAGATCAATATTATCGCAAAAATCATCGTCATCGAGCAAAAATAAAGGCTCGTCATCCAGCAGCAAGAGAATAGCCGCTATCAGCTCATCCCGGCATAAATCAACACCCCTCGCCACTCCGACATCACTGCCAATCTGAAGAGATCCCCGGTCTAACATCTTCTCAAGCTACTTTCGCTAATCCAGGACCATCTTTTTTTCCACTCACGCTCCCACCCCTTGCAAAGCAGCTCCAGACTTATCTCTAAACCATTATTTTTTTTAAACTTCAGCGGGCCAATAGACCGCCCTCACTTATCACCTGTTAAGCAAGTTGAAAGAAGTAAATGAATTGTTTCGTCTCAATCCTTTTTATCAGAAGGCTTTTTTCATCCGGTTATATCGTAAACACCCCTATCCACTCCATTAACCACAAATCACCATACTATACAAAACCTATTTTGCAGTATTTCGTGACAATCCATCAAAAAAAACCGGTCGGCCCTGTGGAACCCGCCGTTACCGGCCTTAAAACCAGCTTCCTGATAATCATGTAACCGCGATTATGCGAAGGATCTGTTGTTTGAAATATAGGGGTTGCAATATGGTACATATCATTCTTTTGTCAAAAAAATGGGCCTGAGCCGGTTAAGCGGAAAAAAGATAAGCATGTTTCATCCGAAGGGGCATTTTTTTCATATACTCCCCCACATCTCTAAAATTAATTACTAATTTCAATCACTTACCAACATAATTCCGGACATCATGCCAGCCGTGACGTATACATTGCACAAAAAACATATACATCGCGACCTTTTTAAAACACTTCTCTTTACCATAAACATACGGCTATAGCATGTAAATTCAATAAGTTAGATGAAAAACTGAAATTCATCCAACCACTGGAACGCCTTATGCTGACTGTAGATTGTATAAAGAATACAGACAGGAGGCAGTCAAGCCTTCTGGAAATAAGCGGAGGTGAGAAAAATGAAAACCATGTTACGTATCGTCACAGTGTTTGCCGCCCTGCAGGCAACTTCGGTCTTTGCCGCTAGCGGCGCCGGGGGTGGAGGGATCGGTCTCATCGGATGGATTTTCATCGGCTTTATGGCGGTTATTGTAGCCTTCCAGTTCGTTCCCGCCGTAATTATGTTCGGCTCGATGATGGCGGCTGTTTTCGGCAAGGCTAAAAACCGGGAAAGTGCGGCGCACAGCGCCAAGGCTGACAACTCCTGATTGAGGCTCTACCCGAAAGATTTGCTGTAAAAAAAAGGGGGGAGGGTAAATCATGCAGCTTCTTCTTATAGCTGACAGGGATGATGAAACCAGCCGGCGGATCGTCGGGTTTTTCAGCGGCAGCGAATATCAGGTCATTGAGGCCGATTCAGTGGATGTTGTGCTTCGCAATGTTCTGAAAAAAGAAGCTAATGTCGTGCTGCTGGGAAGTGAATTCGACGGTTTGTCGGCCATGGAAATCATCCCCCTTTTAAAAAAATGTAATCAGAACCTAACTATTATCCTTATATCAAACGAAGAGTCCCTTCCTCTTATTCGCAGATTCCGTAAAGAGGGAATATTTTATCACGCCTTGAAACCGGTAAACGGCGACGACCGGGAGGAACTCAGACAGGTAGTGCAATGCGCTTTTCATAATTCAACAGACAGGAGACTGTCACGAAAAGATCCTGCCAGGGACATCTGACAAAAAAAGGAGGATAAATCATGAAAACGGTTACATCGACACTCTTTCTGGTTCTGGCTGTTTGCAGTCCGGCTTTTGCCGAAGGTACAACGATGGTTTACAAAAGCGGGATTCTCGTTTCCGTTTTCGTCGGCATCTGTGCGCTGATCGTTGTCGCCCAGCTGGTTCCCGCCCTGATGCTGCTCATGGGATTCATCAAGGCATCAGTCGCCGCGGCCTGCAAAAAGGAACTCCCGGCAACCGAATCATCGCGCAAAGGCAATTAAAAAAACGACCCCTACAAAAACCGCATGAGACCGATAAGGAGAATCTTTCATGAGCCACCAGCTTATTCAATTTTTTAACGATATCGGCGGAGTCGTGCAGATCGGCACCCTTGTCGAATATTATGATTATATCAAAGCCGTCGAATATCTGATCTGCGTCGGATTTCTGGTCGCGTTCCCGATTTTTTATAAGAACGTTATTATGTACAACAATGATGCCGAAAACAAAGATGCATAAAACAGCTGCGAATGTGAGGAGGATTGAACGCATGAAAAGTAGAAAAATCTGGGTCTGGAGAGGAATTGTGGCGCTGTTTTTTATCGCTGCTCCGGCTTTCGGCACGGTTGACGAACCGCCGGCATCCGTGTCGATAGGCTCCCTCTCCCACCTTTACAGCGAGGTTGTTTTTGATCACGACTTGCATCTGAGCGTCACCGACGACTGCTCAGTCTGCCACCATCACCGCTTCGGCAAAGGGGTTAAAGAGGAGCGCTGCGCCAGATGCCACTCTGAGAGCCAGGGAACCTTTTCCGCAAGATGCAGTGATTGTCATGTCGAAAAACCATTCTCCGTCGAGCATATCATGATGATGGAGGCTGATCCCAAACGCTACCATATCGATATGACCGGACTCAAGGGAGCCTATCATCTGAAGTGCTATAACTGCCATGCCGCTATGGGAGCGCCTTCCGAATGCGGAGACTGTCACGCTAGAAGCGATGCAGGTGATCGTTTCTACCACTCCGGAATATATGCGCCGGCCGGTGGCAGCCCGACAGGAAAACATGAATAGCTTTTTCCGAAAAAATCATTTCGCAAATGAAAAGGGGGATAGAACATTATGAGTGGTATAAGCCGGAGAAAATTTCTCAAATCGACCGTCATCGCCGGCGGCAGTGCCGCTGCGGCGATGACTTCCGCCAAAAGCGCATTTGCTATGAAGGAGTTCCAGGGTTATCCGGACAGTATGGGCGTCCTGGTTGATCTTACCCGCTGCATCGGCTGTCGCACCTGTGAAGCCGCATGCAACAAGGAACATAATCTGCCGGAACCGGCACTGCCCTTCGACAATCTTTCAGTTTTCGACGAGACCTTTCACGAAGGTAAACAGAAACGACGCACCACCGACAAGGCCTACACGGTCGTCAACCGCTATGCTGAACAAGAGCCGGGCGGTCCGGTCTACCGGAAAATCCAGTGCAACCACTGCAGCGAACCGGCCTGTCTGACCTCCTGTTTTGTTAACGCCTACAAAAAGACCAAGGAGGGAGCCGTGGTCTACAACCCGAATGTCTGTGTCGGCTGCAGAATGTGCATGGTGGCCTGTCCCTTCGGCATTCCGGCCTACTCCTATGACAGCGCCCTGCATCCCGAAATCATAAAATGTAACTTCTGTTACGACACTCGGTTAAAAAACGGCAAACCACCCGCCTGTGTCGAGGCGTGTCCGCAGGAAGCTCTGACTTTCGGCCATCGCAAAACCCTGGTCAAAACCGCCCATGAACGCATCCGCTCTAATCCCGGCAAGTACGTTGATCATGTCTACGGCGAAACCGAAGTGGGCGGCACCTCCTGGATGTACCTGTCCAGCGTCCCCTTCGAACAGGTTGGTTTCAACACCACCCTGCAGCACCATCCGATTCTGGACAATACCAAGAGTTTTCTGGGCATCGTACCCATGGTCTTAGGCATCTGGCCGGCGATGTTTCTGGGTTTCCACCTTCTCGCAAAAGGAGGCAAAACCGAGAATAAAGAATCCAATGCCGGCGAGAGCTGCAAGTAAGAGATCTTATCAGAACATTTTCTATTAAAAACCAGCAAGTCAGCTGCAAGGCACTAAAAAAGAGTGGAGGGCCACTGAGAATGAAACATCTTATAAAAAAAGGCTTCAGTCCGGTCAACTCGTTGAATAATCCGGACAATGGTCACAAATGGAGTTTATGGCAGAAACTGCGGCTTGGACTTACTCCGGCCGAGTATTTTCAACAGCTTCTGCGCAACCCTTTCAACTGGGTTTTATGTGTTATATTTGCCATCGGCCTGCCGATCATTGTCTACCGCTATGTTATGGGTCTGGGCAGTGTCATGCATGCCAGCTATGACTATCCCTGGGGCCTTTTCTTGGGGTTCGGGCTTTTCTGCATGGTGCCGCTTTCCGCCTCCGGCTTTCTGCTCGGCACGACCGTGGAGCTGTTCGGTCATAAAAAATTCAAACCCATCCTCAACCTGGCCCTGCTCAACGGCCTGCTCGGCTATTTCTTTGCGGTGGTTTACCTGCTCGTTGATCTGGGCTGCCCCTGGCGACTTTACTACCCCATGTTTGTTTCCTGGGGTACGGCAGCTGTTCTTTTTTTAGTCGGCTGGCATGTCGCAACCTACCTGTCGGTCCAGATCATGGAGGTTTCCGAAGCCTTTTTTGCCTGGATAGGCTGGCCGGCCGCCAAAAAATACATTCATGGGGCAACCATCGGCCTGACCGTTGCCGGGATCATTCTCTCCACACTCCACCAGGGAGCTCTGGGAACCCTTCTCACCTATGCTCCCGGGAAAGTACACCCGCTCTGGTATTCATCGGAGTTTATGTGGATCTTCTATCTCTGTTCTTCGATTTTCGCCGGACTCTGTATGGTTATCGCGGTCAGCACCATTGTCGAAAAAACCATGGCCTGGCGGTGCAGCCGTGAATTCCTGGATAATCTCGGAGCCATCACCATCGGCCTGGCCAAAGGCGCCAGCATGGCCCTGGTAACCTACTTTGTGATCAAGCTTATCGGCCTGACCCATGACAACCAGTGGTCCTATCTGGCAACCGGCTGGGGGAAATGGTATATGCTGGAAATATCACTCGGCGTCATCCTGCCGATTATCCTTTTCTCCATCGCCATTCGGAAAAACAGCGTCGGCCTGGTACGTTTCACCGCCTTCATCACGATTGCCGGACTGATGATGAACCGGCTCAATACAGCTCTGATCACCTTCAACTGGAACCTCTATCAGGAGATCCCTCATCCTCTGGAAACAATCATCAGCGTAACCATCTTTGCCCTGTTTATAGTGGTCTATCGCTTTATCCTCTATCGGCTGCCAATACTCTATACTTGGCAATCCGTGCCGGCATTGGAAATGGCAACGGTCCCCGTACTCGAGCCGGCCGAAACCGTTCCGGTCCAACCGGAGCCCCACTTTGCCACAGTGATGCCATCAATCGAAAACTAACGCCGGAACAGCCGGAAAGTCAGATTACAAACCGGAAGACCGGAAAGGAGAATCGGATATGTTCAACCGCTTTGCTTCCAAAGCAATCATCCCGGTAGCGCTCTCTCTGACTGGTTTTGTCGTTATCTGCAGCCTCATACTCTACTCCTCGATTAAAGCTGATTTTTTACGGGATGCGGTACGGCAGGAGACCAGTCTTGCCGATACCGTCGTCAGTTCAACCCGCTACACCATGATGACCGGGGACCGGAAAAACCTCTACCATATTATTGACAGCATCGGCGTGCAGAAAGGCATTGAGCATCTGCGGATTTTCAATAAAGATGGGGTTATCATGTTCTCCTCGGATCCCGGCGAATTAAACCAGGTTGTCGACAAAACGACAGCCGGATGTATCGAGTGCCACAGCGGTCCCGTACCTACGGTACGTCTGGGCTCCATGCAGCTGGCGCGGCACTTTGTCAATGCCAGAGACCACAATGTTCTGGCCATCACCGCTCCGATCTACAACGATGCGGACTGCTCTGCCGGCGACTGTCATTTTCACCCCTCTCACCAGAAGGTGCTGGGAACCCTGGATATCGGCCTTTCAACCGCGTCTTTAGACAGCAGCCTGCTGGCTCTGCGCTGGAAAATGATAGTTTTCTGCATCATGGTTCTTATCTTGTCCGTAGGCGGAGTCAGCGCGCTTCTCAGACGCAACCTGCTGACACCGATCAACCAGCTACTGGATTATGTAAAAAAAGTTTCCGAAGGAACATTAGAGAATGATTTTCCCAGGGGAGTCAGCGAGGTTGAGACCCTGGGACAGAGCTACTTTGACATGGCCCGAGAAAAGCACTTAGCTGAAACGACATTGATAAAAGCCAAAAAAACTGATATTACAACGCCGGAAAAGGATCATAAACAGGGAAAAAAGTGAACACTCCGATTTAGTTTTCAGTCAGACGGAACTTCAGATGTAAAGATGGCGAACCAGAGGGGAGGGGTAAGTGTTTTTACGGCGGAAGCAGAAACAAAGTGATCTCTTCACTCCGGTCGGGACTGGGCTTGGGCAAAATCAGCGACGCCAGGAGATTCAGGATCGCATCCAGCTGCTGAAGAAACAAATACGCAACAGCAAATGGTGGATGGCCCTGTTTTTCCTGGTCAGTCTGGCCGCCGCGGTGGATTTCCGCTTTCTCCCCGCCATACCTGAAACCGCAAAAAAATTTCTCGGAAATGCGCCGCCGACAACCCTCATCAGCATTGCCCTGATCGTCTATGCTTTTTCCGCCCTTATCCTCATCATGGGGCATATGAACACCGGCTCGGTTCGCTTCAAGGGCTGGTCGCACATTGTCTACCTCTCGGCCTTTTACCTGTTCTATTACTACAGCGGTGTTCTGCGCGATAATTTCTGGCCGGTGTTTATCGCCGGGCTGACGATTCTCGGCCTGGAAAACTATCGTGTCTGGTCCCTGTGCAGTGAAGCCATCAGAGAGGAGATGAAGATCCTAAACTCTCTCGGAAAATGACCGGTTTTTATGCGCGGAGGGAAGGCAAACGTTACTCAAGAAAAAGGTGATGAGAACGGCTGTCTCCAACCGGCAGAAAAATGGTAAAAACCGTACCCTGATCCGGTTTGCTGCTGACCTCGATTTCACCGCCATGGGCCTGGATAATACCATAGGAAACCGAAAGACCAAGACCGGTGCCCTTGTGTCCTTTGGTGCTGAAAAAGGGATCGAAAAGCTTCTCCAGATTCTCTTCCGCAATACCGCAACCGGTATCCTCAATACGAACATAGATCTGCTCTTTTGCGGACAAAACCCCCGTCTGTATGAGCAGAGTCCCTCCCTCGGGCATCGCCTGGCCCGCGTTAATCATCATATTAACCAGAACCTGCTCAATCTGAGACGCGTCCATCAAGGTATCGGGAAGTTCAGGATCATACTCCCTGATAATCTCAATATCTTTAAAATCGGCATTATGTTCAATCAGGGCGATCGTGCGGTCGATGGCTCCGCTGACCGGCTGTATGGCCTTCTGCGAATCCGAGACCCTGGCGAAATCAAGCAGTTCCTTAACAATTTTAGAACAGCGCCGCGATTCGTGAATAACCGTCTGGCAATCTTCAACCAAACCCTCATCAAGCCGGGGGTCACTGGAAATAAGCGAGGTATGAATCATAATCCCGGTCAGGGGGTTATTGAGTTCGTGCGCAATCCCCGCGACCAGTTCCCCCAGGGAAGCGAGCTTTTCCGAACGGATCAGCACCGACTGCATCTCCTTGATCTCGCGTGTGCGCTCCTCCACCCGGCTCTCCAGCGTCGCCGCCCATTTGTCCTGTTCCTCCCGGTTTCTTTTGAGTTTACCGGTCATTTCGTTAAAAGCTTCGGCAAGCTCCCCCAATTCATCCCCGGGTACTGATTTAATAAAGCACCAGTTGCCCTTACCCACGGCCCGAGTATACTCCAGCAGGGTGTGCACCGGCTGAATAATCAGCCTTCGGGTGAGCAGAGTCAAACAGAGAGAAGTGGAGAGAATCAGGAAAAAGATCTGAATCACAGTATTGTTGCGATAGTTACTGATCATCATGAGCATGGGATCAGCGGAAATTGTAATGTCAAGCAGACCCAGAAACGAGGTCTCCCGGGAGTGCGCATGGCAGGCCCCGGTCCAGCATGTCTTTTCATTATAGATGGGCCGAATCAGGCCGAGCACTTTTTTACCGTTGCTGTCGAGAAACATGCGGCTGCGGGCCAGAGGCGAAGGTTTTTCCAGGGACATCGCCTCATTGTGACAGACCATACAGGCCGGAGCTGAATTTTTATCAAGGGTGCTACCGATCTCAGAACCGTGAGTAGAGAAAACCATGGTTCCTTCCCGGTTAAGAATTCTGATCCGCTCAATACCCTTCTGCTTACCCATCTCCCCGATGGCAACCTCAATCTGATCCCGGTTATTTTCCAGCATCTGATGAAATACAGCCCTGAAAATGGTTTCACTGAGATGATCGAGGTCTGATACCGCACTCTGTAGGAAGGCGTGTTTGAGGGTTGAGAAATTGAAATAACCAAAGAGAACCGAGGTAAACAACAGCACAATACCCGTAATCAGCGAGATCTGCACAATCAGTTTTAAACGCACATCCGGCCCTCCATTGTCCTTAACCTGATAGAATCTTCTTACAAATCGGCATGATCTCGCACCGATATCCCGTGTTTTTTCAACATTGCCTGAAAATTGGGCCGCAACATTCCAACCCCCCGGGCCGCCCGGGCGATAATCCAGTTATTGCGCTCCAGGGCCTGAATTAGAAAAGCACGTTCAACCGGCTCCACCGCTTTTTCTCTGATCTCTCTTTTAACCTCCTTGAGGCTCTCGGCACTCTGCGGCACAGACTCTGCAATAACCTCCAAAGCTGCGTCGGCAGAGGACTGAATCTCCAGATCCTCAGGCTGAATAAGTTTACTGCGCGTCAGCACAACCGCTCTTTCAATAATATTTTCCAGTTCCCTGACATTCCCAGTAAAAGGATGCTGCGCCAGAATCGACATCGCTGTCGGGGAGATACCATGGATCTCCTTGCCGATCTCCTCGGAGAACTTTTTCAGAAAATGGCCGACAAAAAGGGGGAGATCCCCCTCTCGCTCAATCAACGGAGGCAGGTTGACCGGAATGATGTTGAGCCTGAAAAAAAGATCCTGGCGGAAAAGCCCTTCGCTGACCAGATCGTTCAGATCCCGGTTGGTAGCGGTAATCAGCCGGATGTCAATGGGAACAGGTTTTGTCCCCCCGATGGGGGTTATTTTAAACTCCTGAAGAACCCGTAAAAGTTTACCCTGAGTGGCGAGGCTGATATTGGAAATCTCATCCAGAAAAAGGGTGCCCCCGTCCGCAACCTTGAAAAGACCCATTTTGGTCTGCACAGCCCCGGTAAAGGAGCCCTTGACATGCCCAAAAAGCTCGCTTTCAAGAAGATTTTCGACCAGAGAGGTGCAATCGACAGCGACAAAGGGCTTATTGCTGCGCATACTGTTTTTATGAATAGCTTTGGCCACCAGCTCTTTGCCGGTGCCGCTCTGACCATTGATGAGTACCGTACTGTCAGTGGGAGCAACCTGTCTGATGCGTGCATAGACCCTCTGCATCGCTTCGCTCTCTCCGACAAAAATCTCAAAACCGTTCCGGCTGGGACCTACTGCCGGATGGGCCATCTGCATCTGCACCGTGCGCTGTTCCAGCGCCTTTTCAACCATTTCTATAATCTGCTCGGGGGTAAAGGGTTTCGAGATATAGTCAAATGCCCCATTTTTCATGGCATCAACCGCAGTGTTAACCGTAGAATACCCAGTGACAATGATGACCGGCACCCCCGGCTGCAGGATTTTGATGGCTTTTAAAACCTCAATTCCATCCATGCCCGGCATTTTAAGATCCGTAATGACGATATTGAACGGCGTTTTCTGCAGCATTTCAATAGCCCCAAAACCGCTTTCAGCAACCTCCGCCTGGTATCCCCGACCTTCCATAACCCGACAGAGCCCTCGCCTGATCACGGCTTCGTCATCAACTATCAGAACCTTTACACCAGTCATATCTCTACCCCAAAAATGCCGTGTGTCGTAACCTGCTCAAAACTGATCGCTTTCCAAAAAACCGATTCGGATATCTTAATTCCTGCCCGAAAAATTTTACAAACCTGCCGAAACAATTTGTTCTTATATTCACCAATAAGTATAACTATTAAGGTAATCTTGTCAACTGCATAAAGTATAAAGTATAAAAATATGTAAAAACGCCAAACAAAATATCAATTAAAACCAACTTATCATTTCCTCGGTTTCTTTGTCGGCTGAACTATGCTACAATTTCTTACACTGCCCGAAATTTCTCGCTGGCGAAAGACCTCCGTTATTCATGACTATCAGGTAAACCATGCAAAAGCTCAGCCAACCGGATAATATTTTACCCCGCAACCTGATAAGAGCGGCCCGCATCGTGACCATGGTACCGGAACAACCGCTGCTCTCCGACGGAGCTCTGCTGACACAGACGACGGCCGCCGGCGACCGAATCATAGCTGTCGGCAACTATCATTCACTGAAAAATGAGCGTTATCAGAAACTTGTCGATCTGGGCCCGGTGACCATCGGCCCCGGACTGATCAATGCGCATACCCACCTTGAGCTTTCCCATCTGGCAGGCAGAACCATTGCCGGCCAGGGTTTTGTTGCCTGGCTCAAGAGCCTGGTACCTCATCTCAACATCCCGCCCCGGGATAATGATCTACTGCACGCTCTTGCCGGAATGCGGCTGAGTGGAACAGTTTTCGCGGCAGATATGGCAGACCGGCACGCCGCCCGCCTTGAAACTTTTCTTGAGAAAAATGACTTTGCTCACTGGCTCATGATTCAGCACTTCGGCTTTGCCGCTCCCGACAGCAAGGGCGGTATGACGGCAACAACGGCCGAAAAACTGAACCCTGAACTCGCAGTTTCCAAAAATTTCTGTCGCGCCGGCCACGCCTTCTACTCAACCGCCGCAACCACCCTGCAAGCCGCCAAAGCCTGGGATCGACGGCAGCACCGCCCTTTTGCCCTGCACCTGGCTGAATCGCAAGGTGAAAGCGAACTTCTCAGCAACGGTCGGGGGCAACTGGCCGACTTCTTCCGCGAAGCCGGTATCCTGCCACCCGAATTTCAGGCCCCGGGTTGTTCTCCGGTCGCATTTGCCGACCAACTCAAACTCCTTGACAAGATGACGCTGGCGATTCACTGCGTCGAGCTTACACAGAGCGACATCGAAATTCTGGCCCGCCGGCGGGTCAATGTCTGCCTCTGTCCCCGCAGCAATGCATTTATCGGTGTGGGCCGGGCTCCCTTTGCCAAAATGCTGCAGGCCAAAATCAACCTCTGTCTCGGTACCGACAGCTTGACTTCGAATCATGATCTCAACCTCTGGCATGAGCTTGAATTTCTTCAGCATAATGTAAAAACCAACCTTAACCTGCAAACCAGCCTCGCCATGCTGACCAGAAATCCGGCACAGGCTTTGGCTCTCAACCATGATTATGGTACCCTGGAACCCGGCAAAATCGCTCTCTGGAGCGTCATTCCCGCACAGTTCCTGTAAACCCTTACCGCCAGAACAACCATCTGAACCACTTAAACAAACCCGGAATTTTTACAAAAAACCATTACAATTACTGTTTAAACCATGTATCAAACCTTCGCCTGCTATATTGTCGTCATCCTCATCTACACCGCCCGTCCCGAAGCATCACCGGAACTTATGCAGACAGACCACAGTCTGGGGCTGATTCTGCTGCTGCTGCTGTTTTTTTACTGGCTGGTGCGTAAAAGCTGTCGGCGCCTGCAGCAAAAATTTCTGCAGGTCGATTATGAACAGACCGCTGTTCTTTACGACCGGCTGCAGATGCAGCTGCAGATTGGAGCTATAATCATCTTCACCGGCATGGTCTACGGCGCTGACCTGGGCCTATTGCTGACAAAACTACCCCTGGTCAGTAGAAGTGAAGGAGTCAACAACCTTCTGGGACTGAGTGTTTTCTTTATCCTGCAGGTTATTATCTGGCGGGAGAGTCACAAATATTTAGCCGACCGCATTCTCCTGCTCAGACCGCGTTCAAAATATATCAAAGCCCGCTTACGCTTCGCTCTGGGCCTTGTCATTCCCTGGCTCAGCCTCCTTTTAACAATTGATCTTTTCAGCCTCTGGATGCCCCGGACCATACAGCAGGCCCTGCAGCACCCTCTGGGCGAAATGGCTCTTTTTATAATTTTTCTCTTTTTCATGACCGCTGTCGCCCCACCAATGCTGGTTCATCTCTGGCAATGTAA
Source organism: Deltaproteobacteria bacterium (assembly GCA_016938065.1). Classification (GTDB taxonomy): domain Bacteria; phylum Desulfobacterota; class Anaeroferrophillalia; order Anaeroferrophillales; family Tharpellaceae; genus Tharpella. The sequence goes on from JAFGVI010000118.1 coordinate 96,796, forward strand.
AAAATTGCCGGACTCGCCCCTGCGTCAGGCGATCATCAACCTCTGCCGGCATCAGCAGGTCGGCTATCGGGAGATTATGCTCTGGCCGCCTTTTGAGGGACGTATGGCCACCGCCGCCGTAGTCGGCGCCTTTCCCTGCAGCCGTTATCTTCTGGTCACCCCGGATCTGCTGCGCCTGCTCAACGGCGAGGAGGTACTCGCCGTCATGGCCCATGAACTGGGCCATGTCCGCTACCGTCACCTGCTCTTTTTTCTCATCTTCTTCATAACTTTTTTCTTTTTCAACTATCTCTACCTCGATCTCGGCAACGCCTGGCTGTTAAGCACTCCTCCGGTAAAAGCTCTGCTCGACAGCGGAATCGGCAACCAGAAAATTTTTCTCTCATTACTTGAGATAGTTCCGCTGCTGCTCCTCTATCTGCTTTTTTTTCGCTATATCTTCGGTTTTTTCCTGCGCAACTTTGAACGTCAGGCCGATCTCGCCTGCCTGGATCTGCCCGGGCTCGGGCCCTTTCTGATTTCGGCTTTTACAAAACTCGGGTTTCTTCTCGGCGCAGCCGGCGAGAAACCCAACTGGCACCATTTCAACATTCCGCAACGAATCGCTTTTCTCAAAGCGGCTCTGAGCAATCCGGCAATTGCAGAAAAGCATCATCAGCGTTTAAAGAAAAGCCTGCGACTGTACCTGCTGATTTTTCTAATCATACTGCTACCGGGCATCTACTGGCAGCAGACCGGGGCTGCACAGCAGTTACACTATCGCTATCTGAGTCAGCGCCTTGAACATCTGCTCAAGGAAAATCCCCGGGAAGCCAGACTCTGGTTTGCCTTAAGTTCACTCTACATCGAGTCTGGTGCTGAAAAAAAGGCCCTCGCAGCCCTGCAGCAGGCCCACAGCCTCAGTCCGGATGATCCGGAAACGCTGAACAATCTAGCCTGGCTCCTTCTGACAATCAAAGAAAAAGATCTGCGCAACTATGCCCAGGCTCTGCAGCTGGCCCGACAGGCGGCAGCGGCGAAACCTCTGCCCCATATCCTCGACACCCTGGCCGAAGCTTACTGGCGTCAGGGCAACAATAGCGCAGCCATAGAACTGGAAGAAGGGCTTTTAAAACAAAGAAACCCTGAAAATTCAGATCATTACAAACAGCAACTGAAAAAATTCAAACGTGCGGAGCCATAGAGTTACAGGAGGGATATTATCGAGAAAAACGAGGGATGGGGGGGCAACGGGCGAGATTTATTTAATTACCGGGAAAGCCTTCAGCCGGAAAGCTGAGAGACCCCGGCCATCCGCTTATCATGCTCAATTTCAACTTCAGGGGAATATTCGGGAATCACGGTTTTCAGAACTTGACGGATCGCTCTGCTGTCATGTTCCTGGGCGGCCTGCATCAGAGCCTGAAGCTGCCGGTTAAGTGCCGCGTAAGAGATTCCGTTACCAAGCAATACCATAATCTTTTCGTGACTGGTCGCCTTGATACCTTCACTCTGGGTTATCAGCTCTTCGTAAAGCTTTTCGCCCGGTCGCAGACCAGTATATTTAATTTCTATTTCTATGTCCGGCTGCCGCCCGGAAAGCTGAATAAGATCGCGAGCCAACTGATCAATTTTTATGGGCTCTCCCATCTTGAGAATAAAGATCTCTCCCCCCGCCCCCATAGCCCCGGCCTGCAGGGTCAATTTAGCCGCTTCCTCAATCGACATGAAATAGCGGGTCACCTCGGGATGGGTCACGGTCACCGGGCCACCCAGCTCGATCTGGCGCTTAAAGAGAGGAATCACAGAACCGGAAGAACCCAGCACATTGACAAAGCGCACCGCCTGAAAAACAGTTGTGTGCTGAAAAGGAGCACCGGGCTTCACCTGAAACAGCGTCCCATCCCATTTGCCCCGAGCGCAGGCCAGCATAAGAAGCTCGGTCAAACGTTTGGAAGCGCCCATGACATTCGTAGGATTAACCGCTTTATCGGAAGATATCAGAACGAACCGGACAACATTGTAGACGATCGACATCTCAATCAGGCACTGGCTGGCGAGAACATTATTGAACACCGCCTCCCTGGGATTAAGTTCCACCAGAGGAACATGCTTGTAGGCGGCAGCATGAAACACAACCTGCGGCCGGTGCCGGCTCAAGATTTTCTCAAGCAGCGATACATCCTGAACTCTGCCCAGAATCGGCAGACAGGCGGAAAAGCCGAATTCGTGCTCAAGCTCCATCTGAATTGTATAGAGGTTTTCTTCACCGGCATCAAAAAGAAGCAAAAGTTTTGGCGCAAAACGGATAATCTGCCGGCAGAGCTCTGAACCGATAGAACCGCCCGCCCCGGTAACCAGAACAACTCGATTCTGCAGGTAGTCGCTGATCGCATCATGATCGAGCTGCAACGCTTCCCGACCGATAAAATCCCTATAGGAGATTTCGCGCATGGAACGAATTGAGACCTGACAGTCAATCAACTCACTCAAGCCGGGCAGAACCTTATAAGTCGCCCCGGTACTGCGACAGACTTCGACTAATCTTTTCAGCTGTTTACCGGTACCAGAGGAGATGGCGATCAACACTTCCTTGGCGGCAGAACGAACAATATGCTCCTCCAGATCCTCAACCAGACCGATAACCGGAATACCATGAATCTTCAAACCGGTCTTATTGGGATTGTCATCGACCAGACCGACCACTTCATAAGGCAGACTGGGGTTATTCTGCACTTCACGGATAATCATCTCAGCCGCGTCACCGGCCCCGACCAGCAACAATCTCTTTTTCGTCGTTTCGCGAAGGTGAAGGTCCGGAACCAGTCTCCGCGAACCGGTTACATTTTTAAAAAAATAACGGATGGCAAAACGATAACCACCAATCAGCAGAAATGTGAAAATAGCGTCAAGAAAAAAAATAGAGCGTGATAAACCCGCAAAGCGATTGACAAAAAGAGCATAAGAGACAATCAGAAGAAAGGAAAAGAGGGTTGCTTTGATCAGGTTCAAAACTTCGTTGGTGCTCATATAGCGCCACATACCGCGATAAAGACCAAAAAAATAGAAGACCGGGAGTTTAATCAGAAGAATAACCGGCATTATGGAGATAAAATTATGGAGTTCTAAAGGGGAGAGGGATTTTTCGGAACGAACTTCGTAAGCGAGATAGTGGGCCAGAACCAGTAGAACAATATCAGTTGCCAGAATTATCCAGAAGTTTTTTTTCTGAATAAAGTGATTAAAAAATTTAATCTGACTGTGAAATGAGTTCGGCATATTTCATGACGCAAAAAAATTTACCGCCGGCAGATCTGCATATAACTTTTACGTCTGCCGGCGGTTTAGGTAAAGAAAAAGCGATAGCGCCCGTGACAACTATTTGAATTCGGTCTCTTCGATAATCACCTGATAGCGATAACCGGAACCAAAATCTTTATCATAAGCCAGAATACCTTCACCCAGCAGAATCTCACCTACGGTTGGACTCTGCTGTGAGGTAAGCACGAGATCATGTGTACCGGTTTCCGGTTTACCGGTGCCATCCTGCAGGTGAACCCAGTTTTTGCCCATAATATTATTGGAGACTTTCACCACTTTACCACGCACGACAACCTTTTTCAGATTAAGAGCCTGCCCTTTCTCGTAAATTTCAGCCACCGTGAAAGCATTTTCTCCGGTAGCTTTTTCGATAGCCAGATCAACCGGAGGCACGGTCACACGACCGGATGATTTCATCGCTCCCATGGCACCAGCGCCCATAGCTCCCATCCCCATAGCCGCTCCACCATGCGGACCAGCGCCATCAGAGCTCTGGCCCTGGCCACCGGGACACTCCCCGGCCGTCATCGCGGCTGGCGCACCGGCGCCAACCGGACCCGCGGAAAAAACCAATTCAGGAAATGTCCGATTAAGGGTTTCACTCTTGAAATCACGCATCACCATACCAGCAGCAAAAGCAGCGGGCTGGCCGACGGTAACAATGGTTTTAGGCGCAGCGACCCACTTTTCACCATCCTTGGTCGCCAGAAGAACATAAGTATAGCCGCCACTATCCATAGTTTCCAGAACTTTACCGGAAAGTTCACCAACCGAAGGACTCGCCTTTTCAACCGCCTCTGCCACCGGACCAGTTTTCGCCGAAAAGGCGGTTCTATGGTTCTGCATTACCAGCAATATTGCAACGACCGCAATAACTGCCATGAATCCCAAACCTGCAACAAATCGTTTCATCTATTTCTCCTTTAACCTCAAATTAAATCACCAGGCAACAAAGGCCGCTTCAGACACTCTGAAATATTCAGACGCAGCCTCTGTAATCCGAACCATTAAAGTCGAATATAGTATGCGGTCAGGAAAAAGTCCACCCAAAAAAATTTAGTTCGATATAAAAAAAAGAGCCCCTCTCGGAATGAGGGGCTCCAGCAACGGAATCAGCGCTGACTGATCAAACGTTCAATCTCGTCAGCATCAGGCATATCCTGACGGATGCCGGCTCGATATTGATTGAGACACCAGAGGTAGAGATTCTGCCGTTCGTTGACCTTGACAATTTCGTCGATAGTTTTCGCGTCACCGGTAAATTGCCCGAGCAGAGAAACAATATCACGAAATGTCGCCGGCCCAACCTCTTGACCCTTGACCTTGCGGGTTTTGGGATAGTTCTCTTCCGGATCGGGATTACCGGTGAGATCAATACGGGCATACGGTTTACGCGTGAACACCGTCCAGGCCCGGGATTCAACCATCATTTTCGAAAGGGTAACGGGCAAGTTATCGGTCGCCATGCCCTGCCCGGTAGGACAGGGCGAGAAGAATTCGATCAGCGACGGACCTTTATAGGCAATAGCCTCGGTCAGAATACGCATCGCATACATCGGATTGGACAAGGAAAGTCGCGCCACATAGACCCCGGGAATAACCATGGCCTGGCCGACAATTTCCCGATGAAAATCATCCTTGCCCTGCAGCTCCATACCATAGGGGGAGGTCGTCCGATTGGAACCGAAACGGCTGGCTCCGGATTTCTGAAAACCGGTATTCATGTAGGCTTCGTTATTATAGATAATCCAGGTCACATCCTGATTTTCACCCAAGGCAAAATTCAACCCCTGATTGCCGATATCATAGAAAGAGCCATCCCCGCCAAAGACCAGGACCTTGGTCAGCTTGTCGAGATAAAGATTGCGAAAGGCATTAAAAAGCGAAACCCGGGCCCCGAGCCCGGCCGCGCTGGCCGTACCGAAGCCATAATGACCGGCAGGATAAACCCGGGCGTTATAGGGATTACCAAGACACGAAACCTCGGCGCAGCCTGTAGCATTGACGGTGTAGATATTGAAACCGTGATCGATCATATGCTGCAGACCACGACCATGTTCTCTGGTCATCAGGGCCGGAATCGAACGGTAAAAATCGGCAATCAGACGCGGGTTGCGACGCACCATCTCAGCCGCGGAAAAGACCAGATTTTCAATAATCCCCTCACCGCAGCCGGGACATAAACTATGCCCGCCGGGAAGAAATTTCTGCCCGGAATAGAGTAGCATCAGATACTGCAGATAACGGCCCTCCTTAACATAAGGGGCGACCGTCTGACTGACATCTTTGGCGTAAGTTGCCGGGGCCAGGAGACGCTCTTCGGTCTCAAGCCCGACACTGCTTTTATCCACCAGACTGAAAGCCTTGCTTTTACAGACCTCAACACAGGCTCCGCAGCCTTTACAGTACCGGGGCATGACATTTATATTAAGATAGCTGTCCTTGAAAACGGCATCGCCATAACCTGTGAATTTACTCAAATCAAGCGGACGAAAAAGTTTTTTCTCGGTTTCAGGCAGAGCTTCGTATTCGCGATCATGCACCAGGGTTACGCGCAGGGCATTATCGGGACAGGCTGCAATGCAAAGGCCGCAGGCGATACATTTATCCGCCGTAAAAACCGGCAGTACCGTCCCGATCAAACTCGCATCATTGTACTCGGAAGTACGGGCCGGAACGATATTAAAAAACTGATCCCAGGGAATATCCTCACCTTTCTGCAGGGGCTCAAGCACTTTTTCGATAAAAAGCGGACGATATTTATCGCCCAGCACCGAAGGAAAGGTCAGAGACGCGTGTTCATCGTCGGGATGATAACCGCGGGAATGAGGAGGATCGTAATAGATTCTTTTGCGCACCGGTTCAGCAGTTGCGGCTCCGACAGCGGCCGGTTGCGCTTTCGCCACCGGCAAAGCTCCGTTTTTCGCCGGAACCAGCTCATAGGGAACCTCTAGCAACTCCATATTGACATCAACCATGGCGGCCTTCGCACCACTGAATTTACTCGTCAGTTCACTGCGAAAAGCCGATTTAAAATCCTGCGCGGGCAACAATTCAACAATCCGATTAATCGCTCCCAGAATCGGGGTACCCGGCAGATTACGCTTTAATTGGGCCAGTGAAGCCCCGCTGGCATCAAGCAGCACCAGATTAAATACCGCCTTTTCCAGCAGAGCCCTGACCTCAGGGGTCGCCTGCCGGCTCAGATCCGCCTCACTCTTTACCGTATTGACCACGAGATAGCCGCCGGCCTTGACCCCCTTGAGAAAACCCAGCAGACTGTTATCGAGCAGATATTTGTCATTAAAAACGGCCAGGGTCTCCATTTTGCTGACATCGGAACAATTCCGAATCGGCCGGGTCGCAACCCGGGCATTCATAACCACCATGCCGCCCTTACGCGAAGCGCCATATTTGGCACTGGTCTGCACATATTTTCCGGCCTTGGCGATAATTTTGGCCAGGGTCTCCTGCGCGGTCTTCACCCCTTCGGCGCCGACCCCGATAAAAGCAACCCCGACCTCACTCTCGACAAAATCTTTATGCTCAACCTTTTCAAGCACTTCGGGACCCTTGATACCAACCCCATAAATCCCCTTGGGTTTATCCGAAAGCATATTTTCAATCACGGCAAAGCAGTCTTCAATACTGAGATCCTGACTGCCGAGCCCATAGATTCCCGAGGTAATAACCGGATTAAACGATCGGCCCGTACGTTCATTGTAGGCCGCGTGTTTAACATCGCGCAGAAGATAGCGTTCATTGGCGAGAGCGGTCTTTTCCAGGACTGATACCACTTTGGCATTCTGAATGCCGCGGGCCAGTTCTTCCGTACAGACCGGAAAGAAAAGCACCGGCCGCAAAAGGCCGACCGAAACCCCTTTGCGGCGATAATAGTCGATGGCCTCCTTCATGGTCCCGGCAGCCGCCCCGAGACAGACGACCACGTATTCGGACTCGGCCGCATAGTAATCCTCAACCACATCAAGTGAGGTGCCCAGGATCTCATTCATCACCCCCATCGCCGCCTTAACATATTTCTTGGCATTGAGAAGGGCGAGATCCTGTTTCATCTGAGTCGGCATTGTCGTCCCGATATCAGTAAAGGTTCCCATGAGAACCGGATTGTCGAAATCGGGTTGAAAGAGACGGTTGGGTTCACCAAGAAAATATTTGAGAAACTGATCGGAGACAACTTTAATATTTTCAATACTGTGACTCTTTTGAAAACCTTCCCCGGCAACAATCGCCGGCAGCATCACCTGGCGCTGTTCGATA
>JAFGVI010000016.1 GCA_016938065.1 Deltaproteobacteria bacterium
AATGGCGAAGTCGAAACGGTTCGCGGCTACACTAACGAACCTCTCTCCTGGCGCCTTGCCGGCGGCATGCTCGCCCTGATCAACAAAATCGGTGAAACAATCCCTGAAAATGCCCTCAGACTCAACCACCCGGTCTGCGGCATCACGAAAGTTGACAACGGGGTGCTCGTTAACGTCGGCGAGCTCGAAAAGGAGCCCCGGGTTCAGTTTCGAGCCCGAAAATTAATCCTCGCTCTGCCGCCGCGTCTGGCCGCGGCAACCATCATTTTCCACCCGGAACTGCCCGACAAGCTGACCCAGGCGATGCTTAGAATTGGTACCTGGATGGCGGGCCAGGCAAAATTTTACGCCCTCTATGCGGAACCTTTCTGGCGCCAGGCCAACCTCTCGGGCCAGGCTTTCAGCCAGCGCGGCCCCATGGGCGAACTCCATGACGGCTCCAACCCGAACCCGGGGCCCTTTGGCCTGACCGGTTTTGTCGGCATTCCTGCGGCCCAGCGCCACCAGCCCCAGGCCCTGATCGAGGCAATTTTATCGCAGCTGGGGCTCATTTACGGTCCGGCGGCCTCCCGACCGACGACTTTTTTCTACCAGGACTGGGCTCGGGAACCGTTTACCGCCACCCAATTAGACCAACCCCCGATGTACGCTCACCCCCTCTACCATCCTCCGGCGGGACAAAGCTCCTTCTGGGAAGGCAGCCTCCATTTCGCCGGCACCGAAACCGCCGACCAACACGGCGGCTACCTCGAAGGCGCCCTCAGCGCCGCCGAACGATCCGTAAAATAAGCATGATCACACCTTGACCCCGCTGTATTTGCGATAATCAATCGCATGACCGGTAATCTTGTACTGGATCACCCGTTTGGTGGTGCCCAGGAGTTTTGCCGCCTTGGTCTGATTGCCGCGGGTTTTCTTCAGGGCTTCGACAATCAGGGTGGTCTCATAGGCTTTGACCATATCCTGAAAGGTCGCTCCGGTTTCGCCGCTCGCACCGCCCTCATCCCCGGTGGCCGCCACCTGCAATGAGGGAGGCAGCTGGTAGCCGTGAATGATGCCGTCCGTGGCCAAAACCATGGCCCGCTCAAGACAGTTCTGCAGCTCCCGAACATTGCCCGGCCAGTGGTAGGCCATCAACATATCAAGAGCCGAGGAGTCAATCCGGGAAATTTTACAACCCATCTTTTCCCCGAGCTTCTGAACAAAGAAATCGGCCAGGAGAATAATATCGGCCCCGCGCTCACGCAGCGGCGGCATATGGATCGGAAAAACGCTGAGGCGGTAGAAAAGATCGGAACGAAACCGCCCGGCCGCCACCTCTTTTTCGAGATCGCGGTTGGTAGCAATCACCACCCGGGCGTCGGTTTTCAGGGTTTTACCGCCGCCGACCCGTTCAAATTCACCCTCCTCCAGAACCCGAAGCAGCTTAACCTGGGAAGCGAGCGGCAGTTCCCCGATCTCATCGAGAAAGATGGTACCGCCGCGGGCCAGTTCAAATTTACCGATCCGCTTTTCGATGGCTCCGGTAAAAGCCCCTTTCTGGTGACCGAAGATCTCGCTCTCAACCAGATTTTCGGGGATCGCGCCGCAATCAAGCCGGGTCATCGGTTTGTCGCGCCGCGGACTGCGATAGTGAATCTCACTCGCCACCAGCCCCTTGCCGGTGCCGGTTTCTCCGGTAATCAGAACCGTAGTCATGGTCTGGGCAACCTGATCAATCTGTTCCGCGACCAGGCGCATCGAGTTGGCATTACCGACCACCGTACCCATCGGCCCGTGACGCCCGATGGCCTCGCGCAAACGGGCGTTCTCCTCCTGCATCCGCCGCACATGCACCCGCGGCGCCAGAAGATTGGCCACGACCTCAAGAAAAGCCAGCTCACTCGGCAGATCGACCCCTTTGGCGGCCCGGTCAACGGAAAGCGCGCCCACGGTCTGCCCGGCATAATTGACCGGGACGCAGAGAAAGGCCAGGGTCGAGCGATCAATCTCGCGCCGGGCCCCGGAACGATCGAGAAAGAGCGGTTCCTGATCGAGCCGGGGAATCGCAATCGGCCGGCCCGTGGCAACCACCCGGCCGGTTACCCCTTCACCGAGACGATAGAAGACCGGCTCCGTGGTATCGGGAATGCCATAAGTAATATCGACATGAATCTGTTCAAGATCGCGGCGATAGAGCGAGATCATGCCCCGTTTCATGCCGGTCAGGCGAGCCAGACGCACTAAAATTTCCGCCATGGTGCTCTGAAAATCACTCTCTCCGGCCAGCAGCTGGGCAATTTTAGCCAGCGCCGTAAAATAAACCTGCAATGAGTCGTTCATCCTTCAAACTCCTTTCCCGAACCCGCCGCAAGGATCAAACCTGCCGGCAGCGTTAAAGGCTCAGGGCCGCGGTTTGCCACGGCAACCTGCCCGCACACAGTAATCCCTGAGGTAAAAGTAATATCGCCCTTGACCTTCAAACTCTGACAGGCGCTCAGAGAGGGCCCGGCGCCGGGAAAACGCCGCTCGAAGTCGCCGAGCAAACGATAGAAATCAGGATCAAGCGTAACCTGCGGCCCCCTGCTGAAACCAGGAGCCAGGGTCACCGTAAAATCGTCGTTAAGCCGATAAGCATCGGAACGGACCGCGAGCAGATCTTCAGTGGTTTTCACCGGCGCAAAGCGACTTCGCGACACCCGCAAAGCCTGAGCTCCGGCGAACACCTCGATCGCGGCTCCCATCGCCGTCTCCAGTTGAAAAACCGGTGTCGATAAAGCATCACAGGGATCAACCGGTTTACGATTACAGATCAGGGGCAGCTCTAAAAGATTATCACAGGCCGCCATTATTTCCTCCAGAGCTAGCAGATCAAGCCACAGGGAGTTGGTATTGAAATAACGATAACGCTCAATATCCTGAAAAGCCGCCTGCTCCGCCGCCGGACATTGAGCCGCCTCGCGCAGCAGCAAGCCGCCATCACTTAAGCGCCGGGCCAGATGCCCGCCTTTACGATCAGCCGGCGTCCGGTCGGCAACCTCCATCATAAAGGGCACTTCCCGGCTGACAAAATGACCGAGAATCGCCGGTTCGAGTACGGCCCCCAGATTATCCGCATTGCTGACAAAAGCGTAACGATAACCGGCCCGACGCAAAGCCGCCAGAACCCCGCTGGTGACCAGAGCCGGATAGATATCGCCATGCCCCGGCGGGCACCACTCCAATTCCGGAGCCTCCGGATAATTGACCGGCCGCAAAGTTTTCCGGCAGATCTTGGGAATTTTATGCTGAAGAAAATCCCGCGGCAAACCGAATGCGGCGAGCCCGGGATATTTATCCAGCAGCGCCAGCGAATCGCGACGCGTGGCAAAACTGTTCATCAGCAGTAGCGGCACCCCGGCCGCCAGCGCCTGACGCGCAATAATATCAAGAAAGGTCAAGCCCTTCTTCACCACCAGCAACGATTTGGCCCGCTCAAGGCCCATACTCGTGCCCAGCCCGCCATTGAGCTTGATCAGCACCGTCTGCGAGAGGGCTTGACGGCCAATCTCAGCCGGTTCCACACCGAGTGTTTCCGCATCGGCCAATCCGCTCACCGGCTCGATCTCACTCTCGCTCACCTCGCCCGTGGCCCCGGCCAGCAGGCGCCGAAAATAGAGCCCCAGAGTTTCAATCGCCAACTCGGGCATTCCGACGGCCCGCATACGTTCGGCCAGCGGCGCAAATTTTATTATAAATTCAGTCATCTTATTTCCACTGCATAAATAAATCTCTGCAGCATAAAAACCTCTCAATCATCTTTATTTTCAGCTTTTTTCAGGGCTCTCTGCAGGGCCTTGAAATGGACATCGGCGGCCAGGTGCACCGGACTTTTGCCCCAGAGCGGGTCCCAGCCGGCCGGGTCGGCACTGCAGTTGAACTGCACATCGAGCCCGTAACGGGTGGCCACCTCGGCAACCTCCATGCCGATAAGTTTCTCCAAAGCCCGCCAGGTTGCACCGCAGGGAGCGCCGCGTAAAACCTTAATCGCTTTTAAGCGGCCCCCTTCCACCTCAACTTCGAACTCCGGGGTCCCGTAACGTTCGCCATACTCGCCCAGCCAGACCAGCCGGGGCAGAGAGCATCATATCGGTGGGGTTGCCACCTGAAGACTGGCCGGATACTTTTTCGTCGACGCCACCAGAGGAATTTTTTCCTCCGTACAGCGCCGCAGAAGTTCGGCCGAAAGATCGGGATGGCGCAGAAAATCGAGTACCAGATCAGCCTGCAATGCAGCCGGAAAATACTCTTCCGGCTCATCAATCAGAGAGGGCAGAGCCTCATCGAGAGAGATAACCTCCAGTTCAAAACAACCCGGAGCGTACTGTTCAATCCCGGCAATCTTTTTTTCGCCACTGCCGCGCTCCTGAAAAACCACGACCCGCTGCACCGGACCATGACAACATTCATCACTCATACTCTTACTCCTGATCACTTTACCTTGCGGTTTTTCTAAGCTTTGCGCCAGCTGGACAATCATTTTTTTGTCTCCCGCAAAGGCGCAAAGACGCAGAGAAAGGCAAAACCAAAGCAGACTTAAAATTAATTCTGTTGTAACAAGCCTCGATGTGAGTTAAAAACAAACAGCACAACTGGTTCGCTTTTGTATCACGGCGGCGCGGCGATAGCAAAAGGTTATTGACAGACCCCCGAAAAAAAGGCAGAAGACCGGGAAAACTACCAAGAATGATTAACCGGCAGGAGAAAAAAGATGAAACTGGCTCAATTTTATCACCACACCGAACTGCGTCTGGGAATAATTAAGGAAGATGAGCTTATGCCGCTGGCTTTTGCCGGCGATTTTCAGTCCTGGCTGAGCGCCGGAAAACCGCTGACAACTGTGGCCTCGGCCCTGCCTCTGGCGCAGATCAGACTGGCGGCGCCGGTCAACCGGCCCGGCAAAATTATCGCTATTGGTTTAAATTACGCTGAACACGCCGCCGAAGGCAAGCGCGACAACCCGACCGAGCCCCTGATCTTCGCCAAGTTTCCGAACTCGGTTATCGGCCCGAAGGAAAAGATTACCTGGTCGACAAAGATCACGGCAAAGGTTGATTTTGAAGCGGAACTTGCGGTCGTCATCGGCGAGCAAACCACAGCCTGTAAACCGGAAGAGGCCCTCTCGAAGGTGCTGGGCTACACCTGCGGCAACGATGTCAGCGCCCGCGATCTCCAGTTCGGTGACAAACAGTGGGTCCGGGGCAAATCGCTCGACACCTTCTGCCCCTTAGGCCCCTGGCTGGTAACCGCCGACGAAATTGGCAACCCCCAGAACCTGGCCATTCGCTCCCGCCTCAACGGCCAGCTCATGCAGGAGAGCAACACTGCCGACATGATCTTTCCGGTGGCTGAACTGGTGAGTTATTTAAGTCGCCATTTTACCCTTGAACCCGGCGATCTGATTATGACCGGCACCCCGAGCGGCGTCGGCGTTTTTCGCGAGCCTCCGATTTTCATGGAGGATGGTGATCTGATCGAAATAGAAATCGAGGGGATCGGCACATTGAAAAATCAGTGTCGCATTGTGGGATCCTGAAGCGAACGATGATCAAAGAAGAGATAATTATCGTTGACGATGAAGCGGGCATGCTCAATTTTCTGAGCAAATTGCTGATCTCACAGGGCTACCGGGTCAGCGCCTGGGACTCGGCCGCCACTTTTCTTGAAGCACTTAAGGAAAAATTCTGCAACCCCGTGCTCGCAATCATCGACTACCGCCTGCCCGACAGCGACGGCAGCCAGCTCTTGCAGCAGTTGAGCCACCTTTACCCCGATCTGAAAATAATTATTATCACCGCCTACGGCGACGTTCAGCTGGCGGTCGAAACCATGAAGCTCGGAGCCCATGATTTTCTGGCCAAGCCCTTTAGCGGACAGGAAATTCTACAGGCGGTCAACAAGGTGCTTGAACCCCTGCGCCTGAAAAAAGAGAATGAGCTCTTACGTTTGCAGCTGGCAACCAGTGCCGGCAATCCCGGCCTTATCGGTGCCAGTGAAAATTTTGCCAAGGCCGTAGCCCTGGCCGAAAGAGTCGCCGGTTCTTCGGCCACGGTTCTGTTAACCGGAGAGTCGGGCACCGGCAAAGAAGTTATCGCGGCCCATATCCACAAACATGATCCCAGGCGCGCGCAGGCCCCTTTTCTCGCGATCAACTGCGGCGCTTTAACCGACAACCTCCTCGAAAGCCAGCTCTTCGGCACCGTACGCGGCGCCTTTACCGGCGCCGAAAAAGATACTCAGGGCCTCTTTCGCGCTGCCGATCAGGGCACTCTCCTGCTCGATGAAATCGCCGACACCTCGGCCGCCCTGCAACTTAAACTGCTGCGGGTTTTAGAAGCCCGGGAGGTGATTCCAGTCGGCGGCACCAGGCCCTACCCGATTGATGTCAGAATTATTGCCGCGACCAACAAAAATCTGCAAGCCGAGGTTGCCGCCGGGCGCTTTCGTGAGGATCTCTTCTACCGGCTTCAGGTTTTTACCATTGAACTCCCGCCGCTCCGCCATCGGGTTGATGATATTATTCCCTTGGTTGAATATTTCCTGGCCTGGTATTCGGCCCGGGAGGGACGCCAGACACTCAGGATTGATCCGGCCATCATTCCCATCCTCAAAACCTACTCCTGGCCGGGAAACGTCCGCGAGCTGCGCAACCTGGTGCATCGGGCCGTCATTCTGGCCCAGGAAAATCTCTTTGATGCAAGCCTGCTGCCCTTCAGTCCGCTGCCCTTTGCAACTTATAACGAACCAGCCTCCGCCTCTGAGCGCCCCGGCCAAAGCCCGCTGCTGCCTTCGCTCAGTGAAGTCGAGCTTGAACATATCCGCAAAATTTATAATCTGCTTGAGCAAGACCGCAAAAAAACTTCTGAAGTTCTGGGGATTTCCGAAAAAACCCTGGGCCGTAAACTGAAACAGCTTGACCAACTATACCCCGATAAGCCGTAGGCTAATGACTGCAAAAGGAAAATTTTTCTCGCTCAAATGGAAACTGACCCTGGCCAATGTCCTGCTGCCTATCCTGACCATGACCCTGGCCACAGTGTTCGCCATCCACACGATTAACGGCTTTATCTCCCGCCAGGCGCAGAACAAGATCATCAACGACCTCAATTCGGCCCACGAAATCTACTATTCCAGCCTTAAATGCCTCAAGGAGAAGATCAACCGCGGCGCTACATCCTATTCACTGATCAAGGGACTCATTGAAAACGACCCTGCAACCCTGAAACGTGAATTGCAGAATTTAAGAGAGAACGAACAACTCACTTTCCTGACCCTGACTGACAGCTCCGGCCAAGTCATCATGCGGGCCGGCAATCCAGAGTTCAAAAACGACAGGCCTAACCTGCCATTACTCGCCGGCGCCCTGATCGGCAGCCCGGGCGTCAGCACTGAAACCCTGACCATCAGCGAATTGAACCAGGAAAACCACAACCTCAAGCACCTCGTCGACATCGAACTGATTTCGACCCCAAGAGCCCGCAAAACCGAGCTGACCCATCTTGAAGGTGGCATGCTGATGCTGGCCGCCTGGCCGATTCACGATGCCCGGGGTAACATCATCGGCGCCCTCTACGGCGGCAAACTCCTTAACCGCAACAACAATATGGTTGATAAAATCAAAAAAGTTATCTTTTCCACGGCGGCTTTTTCGGGACAGGATATCGGCACCGTCACCATTTTCCAGGATGACGTCCGCATCGCCACCAACGTCCTCGACTCCTCCGGCAACCGGGCCCTCGGCACCCGGGTCTCGAAGGAGGTCTACGACAAGGTTGTCATCAACCGCCAGCAATGGAACGACCGGGCCTTTGTCGTCAACAACTGGTATATCAGCGCCTACGAACCGATCTACAATGCCAGAGAAAAGGTGATCGGCATTCTCTACGTCGGCATGCAGGAAAAACCCTTCAACGCTTTTCGCAACAGCGTGACCGCGACCCTGCTCCTTATTCTTGGCGTCGGTGCCGTCTTGACCTTCATGGTCGTCTTCTTTTATGCCTACGGTTTTTCCCGCCGCCTGAGCAACCTTAAAGATGAACTTAAAAAAGTATCGATCGGCCATTTCAAAACCGAGGTCAAAATCCAGAGCAACGATGAACTCAGCCGTCTGGCTTTAAGTTTCAACGAGATGATCAAGGCCCTGCATGAACGGGACGCCTCCATTGAACAGCTGCATCGGGAACTGGAAAACAAGGTGGCCCAGAGAACGACCGAGCTTGAGACCAGAAACCGCGAACTGACCGAGATGAAACATCATCTTTTAGAGATGATGGGGGATAAGAAAGCGATCAACTATCGCCTCGAAGAGTCTCTGCAGCATCTGCAGCAGGCCCAGCAGCAGCTCGTCCGCTCGGGCAAACTGGCGGCCCTGGGCAGTCTCGTAGCCGGGGTCGCCCACGAAATAAACAATCCGGTCAACATCATCTCCGGCAATCTTGAGCTGCTCGAAATGGACCCTGCCATCAGACAGCGCTTTGCCACGGAAATCGAGCTCATCACGACCCAGACCGGCCGCATCAAAAAAATCATCGGCAACATGCTGGGCTTTGCCCGAGTCCGCCAGACCACACTTAAAGAGATCGACATCAATCTCATCATCAACCAGATCATTACCCCTCTACGCCCCCAGCTCGAAGATTTGCAGATTTCACTTGAGACCCGTCTTCTCGCTCAAACAACCTTGGTTTCGGAAGAGGAGAGCCTTTCCCAGATCATCACCAACCTCTTCTGCAACAGTATTCAGGCCATGCCCGATGGCGGCCATATCACCATCACCACCCGCGAGGAGCAGGGCTGTGTCGAAATAATCCTCAGTGACAGCGGCTGCGGCATGACCCCGGAACAGGTCGAAAACATGTTCAATCCGTTCTACAGCACCAAAGCTGAAGGTACCGGCCTCGGCCTCTCCATCGGCTACGAACTGCTCCGCAGTTTAGGCGGCGACATCAACGTTGACAGCACCCCGAATCAAGGGACAACCATCACGATTAACCTGCCGGCCAACCCCCTCTTTCTCTTCTCAAATAAATAGCCCGACCAAAGACAAAAGTTCCCTCAAACGACACTCAGGCGAAAACCAATCAGACAAAGTGTCCTGTTTGTCCTTGAAAAAACTCGCCCGGCTGCCGACCTGAACACCTCAATCAAGCATAAAACTTTTAATTTCTGCAAAGGTTAAGTGTATTTTTTTCACCACAGAGAGCGCAGGGTTCACAGAGAAAAGCCTGCAGATAGTCGTCTCTGAATCTTTAAGCAAGCATCGCGAAGTGCGGCTTATTACTTTAATAAAAAAGAAAACATCACAAATCCGGTATACAGGTTGCTTAATCAAAAAAACCCATCCAACATAGATGGTTTTTTTAGCAATGCAAGCAACTCGATAAGGAGAGCCCCAAGATGCAAGTCAGCCGAAGATCATTTCTGAAGTTATCCGGCGGCGCGGTTATGGCGGGCGGTATCGGCCTGAGCCTGAAACCGGTCAAAGCCCATGCCGACCCATTAAAGATCCGCTTCGCCACCGAAACCACGACCATCTGCCCCTACTGCGGCGTCGGCTGCGGTATTATTGTGGCGGCGCGCAACGGTAAAATCATCAATACCGAGGGCGATCCCGACCATCCCATCAACCGGGGTTCGCTCTGCAGCAAGGGCGGCTCGATCTCCCAGCTCTCCGTCAATAAAAACCGTCTCGATAAGCCCCTCTACCGGGCCCCGTTCAGCAAAGAGTGGAAAACGGTCACCTGGGACTGGGCCTTGGATAAAATTGCGGCCAACATCAAAATGAGCCGGGATAAGGATTTCACCTTCACCAACAAAAAAGGCGAGACCGTCAACCGGACCACCGCCATCGCTTCGATCGGCAGCGCCGCCCTTGATAATGAAGAGTGCTTTCTCTATCAGAAATTTCTGCGCAGTTTAGGCCTGGTCTACATCGAACATCAGGCCCGCATATGACACTCCGCCACCGTAGCGGCTCTGGCAGAGTCGTTTGGACGCGGAGCGATGACCAATCAC
>JAFGVI010000119.1 GCA_016938065.1 Deltaproteobacteria bacterium
GTATTCGGCTTTGAGCCGGGCCATGGTCACCTCAAACTGGAGGACGCCGACCGCACCGAGAATATAGTCACTGCCCAGAAGCGGCCGGAAAACCTGGACCGCCCCCTCCTCCGAAAGCTGCAGCAGCCCCTTAATCAGCTGTTTGGCCTTGAGCGGATTTTTGAGTACGACCCGGCGGAAATGTTCCGGGGCAAAGTTCGGAATCCCGGTAAATTTGAGCTCCTCTTTCGTCGTAAAAGTGTCGCCGATCTTGATGGTGCCGTGATTATGAATACCGATAATGTCACCGGGCCAGGCCTCCTCGATATTACTGCGGTCCTGAGCCATGAAAATCGTCGCATTGGCAACCGTAATCTCCTTGCCCAGACGATGGTGCCGGACCTTCATGCCGCGCGTAAATTTCCCCGAACAGATGCGAAAAAAGGCAATGCGATCCCGGTGGGCCGGGTCCATGTTGGCTTGAATTTTGAAGGTAAAACCGGAAAATTCCGGCTCCTGGGGCTTGACCACCCGGCTCAACGCCGCCCGCGGACCGGGGGCCGGAGCCAGCTCGACAAAAGCATCGAGAACCTCCCGAACCCCGAAGTTGTTGATAGCGCTGCCGAAAAAAACCGGGGTCTGACTGGCTTTAAGATACTCGGCATGGTCAAAGGGATTAGCCGCCCCCGCCATCAGTTCAATATCTTCACGCAAAATTTCAGCCTGTTTGCCCAGCAGTTCATCAAGCTGGGGATCGTTGAGATCTTCAATCACCAGGCCCTCCTGGCGATGACTCTCCTTACCCGGAGTAAAGAGATTAAGCCGCTGGCGATAAAGATTATAAACCCCCTTGAAAGAGTTCCCCATACCGATCGGCCAGGAGAGCGGAGCGCACTCAACCTGCAGTTTGTCTTCAATATCGGCAAGGATCTCGAGCGGTTCGAGTCCATCCCGATCCATCTTATTGATAAAGGTGATAATCGGCGTATTGCGCATGCGGCAGACCTCCATCAGTTTTTCGGTCTGCGGTTCCACCCCTTTGGCGCTGTCGATCACCATCAGGGCACTGTCAACCGCGGTCAGCACTCGATAGGTGTCTTCGGAAAAATCCTGATGCCCCGGAGTATCGAGCAGGTTAATCTCATAATCGCGGTAGTTGAACTTCATCACCGACGAAGTCACCGAGATGCCGCGCTCCTGTTCAATCGCCATCCAGTCACTGGTCGCATGACGGGCGGTCTTGCGGGACTTGACGGCGCCTGCCATCTGAATAGCGCCGCCAAAGAGCAGCAGTTTTTCGGTCAATGTCGTCTTGCCGGCATCAGGATGACTGATGATCCCGAAAGTACGGCGCTTTAAAATTTCTCTTTCCAGTTGTTTACTCAAAATGCAATCCCGTTATTTCAGTTCAAAAAAATATGGTTGACAAACAATCAAGAATGACAGTATCTACCTTACAATCGTGTTTTTCCAGAAGATCACCCAAAACATTACTATCTACGACAACTTTTGGCCGCAGATAATATTACGACTGAACAGGAAGCTGACATGCTTGTACAAGGCACTAAATTACGAAAAGGACTACTGATCTACCGGGGCGTACTTTTTGACTACAGCAACGGCCGCACCTACGGCCCCTGCTTCACCCTGAAGCTGGAGGCGATTGAGTGGGCGGAAAAAGAGGCGCAGAAAAGTAAATACCCCCGCGACTGTCAGAAAATGGTCATGTGGAACACCTGCGAAGATGAAGGTGAAGCCCCCGAGATGGAAGGATCCAAAGCTGACACCATCATCTGAACCATGACTGCGAGCAAAGCTTGATCGGGCTTTAAGGTGACAGACGAATCGTCAAAGCCCCGCGCAGCTCACCCAGCCGGTAACCGACAGCCTCGTCTTCCGGGTAAAGCTGAGACAAAGCTTTCGCCAGGTTGCCATCAATATTTTCACCATGACAGCGCAGACAGAGTGAACCGACGGGGATAGCCCGCAGATAGCGAAAGACCTTTTCCCCGGCTTCATCATCATCAACCTCCTGCCAGTACTCCATTCCCGCCAGCGTTTCTCCCTGCTGACGCCGTTTCTGAAAAAGCGCCAGTCCCTCTTTTTCCCAGCTGTCCGGACGATTCTCAGGATTGCGACAACGCTCACTGGTGCGCCCGACCTCGACCCCCGGCAGCAGCGAATAGCGTTCCGCCAGCTCTGGAGCAACTTTACTGCAGACCGAAAGCGCCGGCACCAGACGCCCCCCGCGCAGAGCCGCCTGCAGCTCTCCTTTAAGCTCCGTCATGAAATCTCGGGCTAAAACCCGGCACTGCAGCACCCGCCGATCTTCCGCCCGGGCCGCAACGACCAGCAGCGGCACTAAAATCAAAGCCAGCAGCAATATTTTTTTCTGCTTATTTTTCCTCTGCATAGGTTTCACTTAAACTTTCTTTTAACGTAATTCGCCAGCTCTACCCCGAAATCACTGCCCCAGTCGTCATCGTAAACCATTCGGGCGGCAAGCTCGGCGGCCACCATCGCCGCCCGGTATTTCAGGGGCAGGCACTGCGGCAGGCGTGAGAGATAGCGGGACTGCCTGAGAAACTGCGGCAGATGTGACTTCAGAACCAGGCGTATGGGGGCTGTCGCCAGCAATTCAGCATGCTCCTGAAAATAGTTGAAAAGACGGCTGTAGTTATGATTGATCTCATTACTCAGCGCACCCGCTATTGCGGTATAGGAGAGCTCGCCATTGAGACGGCGCCGGCGAAAGATCAGACGGGCTTCATCCGCGGCCCGTTTTTCCAGAATTGCCAGAACGTCCCTGACATACTCATCTTTGTGTTTGATAAATTCACGTTCGGAAAGTACCAGGTTGGCGATAATCTCATAAGATGAGGAGATGACCCCGCACTTATTGGCGGCGGCATCCCGAATGACAACCACCCCTTTCTCCTGCAATTTTTCCCGGGCCGCCGGCGTAATAAAAGAGTTGGCTCCTTCGACAATCGCCTTGCAGGTCGGAGTGCCGTCAAGCGAAAAAAAACCGGCCCAATTTTCGCTGTCAACGGTCTCGGGGCGTCCCCCGGCCGGAATAAAGAGATCGGCAGGTACGGTAAAAACCGCGTGGTCAAATTCGCGGTGAAAGGCATCGGCCGTAACCCACTCTTCGCAAACTCCGGCAACCCCCATTGCCATGCGTCTATAGAGCTCGACCAGACCCTCCCGCCGCCGTTCACGACTGAAGAGGAGAAAACCGCCGGGGTTGAGTTTTTCCGGGGCAAAAGCGTCGATGTTCTCTTTAAGAATAATTCGCCGGAGTTCCTCATGATCGAGACCCTGCGGATCAAACAGCACCCCGGAACCAGCCACAATCAGAACAATGCTGACCTGCGGCGAACGTTCGAGCAGCAGGCGCATGGCGTTTCCGGCGACATCACCGTTCGGGCCGCCGGTAAACTTGACCGTGAAGGGGTCACGGCGCATATTGATGCCGAGTTCGGCCATGGTTATTTCGGCAAAGGTGATCACCCCGAGAGACGTCACCCCGTACTGCTTGTGATTGATGCCGACCGCTTTGCTTGAAATCACAGCGCCTCCGAGGATATAGCCCCGTTTCTGTGACTGCCGGGCGATCAGCTCAATCATCGCATCATGCATATTCTCATCCGGACCCAGTTCAATCGGCTCGGCCTCGGCATAGTAATCGACAACCAGCGGATTTTTCGCCCGGCCGTTGCCGTCGGTCACGAAAATATCAAAAAAAGCGTTGATAAAACCATACTGCACTTTGTAAAGGCTCTGCAGGCGGGCCGCGCTGTCACTGAGATCGCTGACATCGTGTACCACCACCATCTTCGAACCGCCCTCATAAATGTCCTTGTTTTTTAAATGCTGCGTATGGGCCAGCACATAGACTTCGCGCAGGAGGGTATCGGCGGTGGCGAGAAAATCGTCGGTCGTCGAACAGGAAATCGTGCGCCAGCCGCCGCGGGCGATATCGGAAAAGCCGACATGATAGCCGGCCCCGTAGCGGCCGTAAAAGAAGGTAATGCGAAAAGGGGCCGGAGCCGAAGGCAGGTCGGCCGTAAACTCTGCCCGCATCTCTTTAAGATAGGCCGGATCGAGACGAAAGGCGAGGGCGTGTTTTTCCGGAACAAAAAAGTTACACTTCAACGTATGGCGCAGCAGAAGCAGGGCCGTCGCAAAAATCGTGCGGCGCAGGTCATCAAAATGGCGGTGGCCGGTATTATAGCCGGCAATCAGCTCTTCAACCGCCGCCAGCCAGCGCCGGCTCTCCGCTTCACGCGCGGCTGCTTCCGGCGTAAAACGGGCGCGAAAAAAACGCACCAGAGCCAGGGCAATCTCGGGACTCGCATGAAAAGCGCGCCGGACTTCACTTAAATCATAGAGATCAGGCTGACTGTGGGCGAGGTTGGTGTGACTGAAAGCGACCATGGCATTGATCAGCAGAAGATCTTCACCATCGGCCAGATTTTCCAGCACATACTGACGATAAAGACTGCCGCTGTTGGCCAAAATCTGAGTATTGTAAAGCTCCCGTTTAAGACGCCGATAAAAATCCGCATCCATCCAGCTCTCTTTTTCAAGATAGAACGTCCCCAGAAAATGAGGATTAACCCCGGTGGCGATTTCCAGACAATAGGCCCGGGAGACCCGGCCCTTAAGACGATGAAAAACTTCGAGCACCTGTTCAAGGAAACCATGACCGGGAGGATTACCCACCGAAAAAAGAATCCTGGTCTCCGCATGGTCGCAGGCATCAATCCCCTCCTCCGCGGCGAAGTAGAGACCATCGTAACGCCGACCCTGCTGATAGAGCCAGAGCAGACGGGCAATCCGTTCCGCGGGCGAGACTTTAAGGTAGTCAGGATTATTGACCGCCAGCAGCGTCAGCAGGGCACGCAACGCGGAAAAATCAAATTCAGGATAGAGTCGGCGCAGCGCCGCCTCAACCTCAGTCAGCAATCCTCGCGACAGTCTAACCTTGCGGGCAGCCCGTACTTCACGGCTGGAAACCTTTTTAAATTCGTAACGCTGAACCTCGAGAACGGCTTCACCCCCGGGCAAAGCGCTGTAGGAGTGCGTAATTTCCGCATAGGTCGGTTTTTCGCTCAAGCTGGCCAGGGTTTTATAGATCGACCCGGCCTGACTCAAACCGGCGACGATCAACAGTTCATCCCGCTCGGCGAGCAGGATATGACGATTTTCGCCCAGCGCATCCAGCCCGGCAACCAACAGGTCAAGCGCCCCACCATGCCCCGCCATGGTCAGAAAAAAATAGGGATTCATGTTAGCCTGAAGCCACTTAAGGTTTACCTGCTCCTGCTGACAACGGCGCTCCAGTTTTTCCCGCAGGCGCTGATTCAGATGCTGTGCAACCTCAGAAATATCGGTCATCAAAAAATCTCCCTGGAAAAATCATCACCCTGAAAAACATTAGAAAAGAGAAAATCACCTGTGTCCCCGGAAGGTGAACGGTTACAATCATGTTTACTTTCGTTTTTTATGACAAAAGTCGCGTAATGTAAACAAACTTCTCGCCTCCGGTCAATACACGAACCATAAATCTTCTGCTTGACCGAATCTCTTCAAATGAATATATTCTTCGCCATCAGCAATTTCCTGCTGCCGGAAAGAAGTTACAGGCAACCTGTCTTTGCCCACTAAGAAGCCAGAAAGCCCGTTTAACTCTGAGCGAATGGGTTGTCAATGATCTTAACGAGGTCAAAGGCGAGTTCTTCCGCATGGCCACCATCGCCCATCCCGACAGCCAGAAGCTCTGCCAGCAAAACATAAACAGCAAAATAGCTGAGATTAAAAAGCTGCTGACCGTCATTGAAAAGGGCGGCACGGCCGAGCATGAAACCGCACTCAATCTGCCGCAGCGCGACAGCCTTATCACCAGCCTCACCTACACACCGATCGGACATCAGCGCTACAATCTGGAAATCATCAATCTCCGGCCCGAACTTGTGCAGATTGAGGAAAAACTTGAGCAACTCGCCCCCATGCTGGAACAGCGTTACCTCTACACGACTACTCACAACCAGAGTGAACGCCTTAAAACCATTGACAAGATCAAGGAATTTCTCAAGGAATTTTCGCCGTTTTTTGATCGCAGCAGCGAAAATGCCAACCAGCTGCTCCTGAACAGCGCCGGGCGGCTGGCAAAGATTGAAAACTACAGCCTCGGCCAGCATAGCCGTTATTACCGGCTCGAAATATTACTGCAAAGTCTGATTATCATCCTGATCATGACCTTAAGTTTTTTTCTGCTGCGCCGCGCCGCCGCTGTCAACCTTCAGTTACGCGAAGAGATCAGCGCCCGCAGCCGTCTGGAAAAGAGACTCCGGGGGTATCAGAGCGAGCTTGAACTGGAGGTCAGAGAGCGGACGGTTGAGCTGACGGAAGATATCAAAATCCGAAAAGAGGTCGAAAAACAGTTACGGGACAAAAACATCGAGCACGAGAAACTGATTGGCGAACTCGAAACTGCCCTTGAGCAGGTCAAGACCCTGGCCGGGATTGTGCCGATCTGCATGTACTGCAAAAAAATTCGCGATGATCAGGGCTACTGGAACCAACTTGAAAAATTTATCAGTGAGCATTCCGATGCCGAATTCAGCCACGGCATCTGCCCCGAATGCTACCCCAAGGTCATGCAGGAACTCGAAGATGAGCTGAATCAGCGCCAACCGACCGGATAGCTATTTTTCACCCACTCTTGTAAAAAAAGTAAATATCTCCTTCGCCGCCGCCCCCCTCAACTGCGGACTTTCCATCAGAATCTCATGCCGTGAACCAGCGATTACACTGCGCTGACAAATACCGACAGACTGACAGAAAAGCTCTGT
Organism: Deltaproteobacteria bacterium; assembly: GCA_016938065.1. GTDB lineage: Bacteria > Desulfobacterota > Anaeroferrophillalia > Anaeroferrophillales > Tharpellaceae > Tharpella. Next base: position 6,840 of record JAFGVI010000119.1, read on the forward strand.
GGCCCGGTTATCAACCACCCGGTCCGCTCCCGCCTGCAGCACGAGAAGCGGTGTCCGCAGGGTTGGCGCTCCGGCCATGATCTCCCTGATCGCTGCCAAAGCCGCGCCGACCCAGGCATTGGTCGGCGAACCCAGCCGGGCCGCAGGATGATCGAGCAGGATGCGCTGATTGCGCATATAATTTTCCCGATCTGAAGTTAATTTATTGTCGTTAAAAGGTTCCGGCTGAAAAGGACCGCCACCCGGAATATAGCTCTGAGCGAAACCTAAACCCTCAAGCAACGCCAGCAGCGGGGGCACCAGAAAGGCAGGCCACGGCGCCGTCGGAAAACCGAGCATCGGGGCAGCCAGGGCTATTCCGGTAAAGCTTCCCGGGTAACGCAGCTCATGCAGCAGCACAATCGTTCCGCCCATCGAATGGGCCAGCACCAGACAATGCTCGGGCGGCCGCCGGACGATCTTTTCGAGGAAAAAATGGAGATCGGCAACATAGTCGGCAAAACTTTCGACATAACCTTTACAAGGATCGGCCAGCATGCGACCGGAAAACCCCTGACCGCGATGATCAAAAGTGTAGACCGAATAGCCGGCCGCCCACAGGCTGCTGATAACCTGACGGTATTTGACAAAGGTTTCATTCCGACCGTTAACAATCACCACCGCCCCTTTTTCGGCGGCAATCTCTCTGCTCCCATAAACGATTTCAACCCCCTGCAACCCTGTAAAACCGGCAATTACCATCTCCGGGAGCAGCGCCTGCACTTCGCCAACCGGAGAGGCCTTAAGTTCGACCGGAACCACTATCAGAAGGAGCAACAAGCCGGCGGCGAACGCCGAAACACGCTTCATCACGACTGCAACCTCAAGGCTTCAGAGCAATCTGCTCTTTTCAATAGGAGTGTAGATCGCATGGAACCGGGCCACCGTTTGCCACAGCTCCTCATCCAGAATTTTCCGGACCCCGGCGGCGACAGAGTCAGGAACTTTCCCATAAAAAGCCTCGGCGACAGCACCGGTAATGCAGGCCAGAGTATCGCTGTCCCCGCCAAGGGAGATTGCATTTCTTACGGCATCTTCATAGTCCTGGGACTCAAGAAAGGCGGTAAGCGCTTGCGGTACCGTCCCCTGACATGAAACATCAAAGGTATAAGCCGGCCTGATCTCGTCCAGGGTTCTGGCCAGATCATACCTGAATCGGGAGGTCGTATAGGACTTGATTTCATCTTTGGCGGCCCCGTTACGGGCCAGAAAGATGGCCGCGGCTGTCGCCTGGGCGCCCTTGACGCCTTCCGGATGATTATGCGTAAACGAGGCGTAGAACTCGGCCTGCTGAAGAACTTCGTCGAGCGTCGCAAAAGCATAGCCGACCGAACTGGTGCGCATGGCGGCACCGTTGCCCCAGCTGTTGTAAGGCCGACTCTCCGCAGCCTGAGCCCAACGCTTAAAAGAAGCACCATACCCGACTTTCGGATAACGGCGACAGTAGCGCTTCATGACAAGGCCAAAATCAGCATTATCCATGATAGCTTCGGCCAAAGCCACGGTTAAGACGCTGTCATCGGTAAAACGAGCGGCCGGACTGAACAGAACAAACTCCTTGCTTTTAAGATTGTGCCGCTCATAAACCGAACCGATAATATCTCCCGCGATTGCTCCCAGCATGAAAACTCCTTTCCGTCGCGGCCAGCATCAGGTTTCACTCTTCGCGTTAAAATCAGTTGTAAGCCCGACGTGTCTCTTCGTCCGCCAGGGTGGGGGCCACGATTTCCGGCCAGCAGGGCTCCGCCCAGGTTCCCAATTTACCATGCATATCCAGATACTTCTGCGGAATTGGATGCGTGCCGTAAACCACTTCAAGACCATATTTCGTTTTGATAAACTCAGTAAAACAGCGGATATGCGGACAGGGCGGATAGCCGACCAGCAAACCGGTGGCCAGATGGATAACCTCAGCGCCATTGGCCTTCATCTCCTCGACGGCATATTCGACATTACCGCCGGGACAACCGTCACAGGAGGTATAACCGACAACTTCAACCTCCAGATCACGGTAGCGACTGAAGGCACCTTCGCGCTGGCGCAGCGCTTTAAAACATTTGCCGCCGGCGCAGCGCCGATAGCGATCACAGATAATTATGCCAATCCGGGTTTTCTGTTCCATTTCATCCTCTTCAGTTTTTTTTAATAAAGATTTGCGCCGCCGGCCTCATCACAGGAGACTTCCAGCAGCTCCGCCCAAGCGGTTGTATAAGACCGGGAACGTTGATTAAAAGCCGTTTTCCAGCTTTGCCGCTGCCCCGTGCCCAGAGCGCCATAAGCAATCACCCCCCGGCCCACCGCCTCATTAATCAGATCCAGCGCCTGCATCAGTTTTTTTGAACGGGGCCGATCTACCGTATCCAGAAAATTGGCCTGTACCATAGTTTCCGAGCCAAGGTCATTGAACAGGACACCGGCTTTTTTATAGCTCCTGCCTTTTTCGTAAATCTCGCGCAGGGCCTTATGGGCATAGCGGATCAGCTCTGCAGTATCATGGCTCGCTACCGGCAGTTTCAGCGTCCGACTATAGTAACAGGTCTCATCTTTGAAGCGATCAGTCATCAGGTAGACCATCATCACGCCGGCGACGACATTCTCCCGCCGCAATTTTTCAGCCCCGCTTGAGACATACGCGGCAACCGCCGCAAGCAACTCCTCAAGTAAAACTATCGGCCGCTTGAACGTCCTCGAAACCATAATCGATTTCCGGCGGGGCGGCGACAGCTCCAGCGGATAAGAGATCTCCCCGCGCAGTTCACCAAGCAGGCGCAGACCGACAACTCCCATTTTCTTCCTGATAAAGCTGTCGTCGGCCTCGCGCAGCTGCAAAGCATTCTCAATCCCGTTCGCTTTTAAAAACTGAGCATATTGCCTGCCGACCCCCCAGACCTCCCCGACAGCCACCGCCGCCAGAGCTTGATCCATATATTTTGTCGAGCTCAAATCGAGCACACCGGCGGCTCTGTTTGATTTTTTAGCCAGGCAGCCGGCTATTTTAGCCAGCGTTTTCGTCCCGGCAATGCCAACTGAAACCGGGATCCCCGTCCATTTTTCCACCGTATTTTTTATATCCCGGCCATAATCAGTAAGGTTAATACGTTTGCAGCCGTTGAGATCAAGAAAGGCTTCGTCGATCGAATATATCTCCAGATTCGGCGTAAACTGGAGAAGGGTCTGCATCACCCGTTGCGACATATCACCGTAAAGAGCGTAATTGGAAGAGAAAACCTGAACCTTGTTCTTCCTGATAATATCCCTGATCTGAAAAGCAGGCACCGCCATTTTAATGCCCAGGGCCTTAGCCTCATTCGATCTGGCCACCGCACAGCCGTCATTATTCGAAAGCACAATAACCGGCCTGTCGACCAGACGCGGGTTGAAAACCCTCTCACAGGAGACGTAGAAATTATTGCAATCAACCAGAGCAAAAACCGATGACATGAATTGTTTCCGATAATGATGATTAAAATGAAAGAAATGGCTTATGCTTTTCATACTGTCATAAGCGCAGATTTTTTCCAATACCTATTTCTGTGACCAGACCATAAAATCAGGTGTTGATGATCAGGGCTTACCCATGCTAAAAGTGCTAAAAGTGTAGTTATTTGCAGAATGAGTTTGTTTGACTGGAGACCGGCTTCAGCCGGAAATTATATTAATGATTTTGAAAGGTGCTGCTGTGGAATTAAACACAATGCTGCAGATTCAGGTACAAGGTCACCCCGGTCGTTTAAAAAGCTACCTGGTCGGAAAAGAGGAAGACCATTATCTGATTCTGAAAGCACCTGTTGTAAAAAATGCGGCAGAGCTTTTTGTGAAAGATAAAGAGCTGATCGTAAGATATGTCTACCAGGGGAGAGTTTTCGGCTTCAAGGCACCGATAATGATATATTTGGCAGAGACATTTAACATTATTTTTGTTGAGTTCCCCAAAAATATTGAGGACCATAACCTGAGAATTCACAAAAGAGTTGAATGCAGCCTGCCGGCGCGTCTCGAAGTCCTGACTGATCATCAAAATAGAGAGCTGCGCTTCCGTGGCATTATCGGAGACCTCAGTAAAGGTGGATGCAAAGCGACATTCAGCCTGAAAGAGATGGAGTGGACTAAAGAACAGCTGAAAATCAACTCTGAGGTTGCCCTCTTCCTCTCTTTACCCGGAGTAGAGAGTGAACTGGTTGTGCAGGGAACCGTCAGAAGTATATTGCAAGACTGCAACGCCCTCTCTCTGGGAATCAGTTTTTCTGATTTAACCGGCAAAGCTCAGATCCAGCTGAATAAGTTCATGGAAGCCTACAAGCTGTAACCTTACCCGCACTCCATATCCTGACCGCAGGCACAGGCGCGCCCCTTGAAACTGAAGAAAAATTTGAGCCCTTTTTGCACCCGCTCCGAAAATATTTTTTCAGCAAAAACCAAACCTGCCACCTTTTTGTTGATCTCCGCCAGGGTCGGATAGGGATGAATGGCCGAAACAACTTTTGCCAGACCAACCTTGCCGTTCAGAATAGCCACCCACTCACTTAAAAGATCACCGGCATGAGGCCCCAGGATCTGCACCCCGAGGGGTCTCTCCTTACGGTCAAGGAGCAGTTTAATCCGACCGGCACTTTCACCTGCGCTGAGAGCTCTGTCGTTGGCGTTAAACTCTTCACTCCAGACCGCATAGTCGATACCGGCCGCCGTCGCGGTTTTTTCATTCAGGCCGATACCGGCCAGTTCCGGATGAGTGTAGGTACACCAGGGCACATAAGTGTAATTGGTTTTTTTGGGAAGATGAAAAATGGCATTGCTTAAAACCACCCCGCCTTCGTATCCGGCCACATGCGTAAACTGATAGCCGCCGATGACATCGCCGGCCGCGTAGATATGTTTGTGATTGGTCTTAAGATAACGGTTGACTTTAATGCCCTTATGATCGTAATCGACCCCGATTTTTTCTAGTCCAAGCCCTGCCACATTGGGACTGCGGCCCATGGCGACAAGCAGGGCTTCGGCTCTGAGCCTGACAATCTCGCCTTCCCGGTTTTTGAGCACCACTTCCCGTTCATGACCACGATCTTCAACCCGCACAATAGAGCTGTGCATTTGAAAATCAACCCCTTCAACCGCCATAACCTGCTGCACCAGCGCCGCCATATCCTGATCCTCATTGCTGAGAATCTGGCCGCTGCGCTGCACGACCGTGACCTTGCTGCCCAGCCGGCAAAAAGCCTGCGCCATTTCAACGGCAATCGGCCCGGCTCCGAGAATAATGAGCGAGGCCGGAAGCTTTGGCAGAGAAAAAAGATCGCGATTGCTCAGATAGGGAGTTTCATCAAGACCTGCAAGCGCAGGAACCGCGGCAGACGAGCCGGTCGCCAGTACCCAGGTACGGGCCGAAATCGCCTTGCCTCCAACAATCACACGATGTTCGTCACTGAACTGCGGCTCTCCGAAAAGCACTTTCACCCCAAGCCGGCAGAAGCGCTCGAGTGAATCGTGTTTTTGAATAACCGCAATTACCGACCGAATCCTTTCGGTAATCGCCATAAAATCAACCGGGGGCAAGACTATCTCCGGCAGACCGAATTGCCGCCCGTTTTTCATCAGATGGTAGACATAAGCACTCTTAATCAGGGTTTTACTGGGCACACAGCCGTAATGCAGACAATCGCCGCCCAGAACCTGCTCTTTTTCAATCAGCAAGGTTTTAGCCCCGAGTCGGGCCGCCCCGGAAGCCACCGTCAATCCCGCCGCGCCCCCGCCAATAACCGCAAGATCATAATCATAACCGGACATTCCGTCTCTCCGCCTCTCCTATATGTGGCCCAATCCCGACGACGCTCCGAAAAGCTTCCGCAGCGACCTTGAAAGAGGGTAAGCCCTTCACCAAAAATAAAGAGCAGACTTTATTTTTGGCATAATCTCTGCTACATTAACACATGTGGCACAAAATACGCTCGAAAAATCACGCTGGAGTTATAAGCATCATCTTAAGGCAAAAACGACTTGGTTGCATAATTTTCATGGCAAAGCTGGCCAAAATAATCCGGACAACGCCGATAACATAAAAATGATTTCCGGTTTCAAATCTGTAGTGCGGGAGTAGAATCATGACTCGTATCAAATTTCTTTCACAGCAAATCATAGTCCAGTTTCTGATCTTACTTTTCAGCAGTTTACCACTGCTGGCCGGTAATCTTGATCTGGCCTGGGACCCATCAACCTCTACTGAGGTTTCAGGTTATCGCCTCTATTATGGAACAACTTCAAAAAACTATACAGAATCTGTTGACGTCGGCAACGTTACGACTTATCTTTTGACTGGTCTGACTGACGGCGAAACCTACTACTTAGCAGTTACCGCATACAGCAGTAACACTGAAAGTGACTTTTCCAACGAAGTCTCGCAGATGGTCAAGCCGCTTGATCTCGAAAATCCGGCTGTCTCCTTTTCAAACCCGACCTCTGGGGAGAGTTATGCTACGGCCTCCAGCACCCTGAGCCTCAGCGGTACGGCAACCGACGACATCGGCATCAACCTCGTCACCTGGGTGCAGGATTCCGGTGCCAGCGGAACCGCAACCGGAACAACAACCTGGACAATTGCCGGGCTGTCACTTGCTCCCGGCGATAATATTATTACTGTATCTGCCTATGACGAGGCCGGTAAAAAAGGTGAAAAATCACTGCTTATCACCTACACGCCGCCGGATGTCACGGCACCTCTGGTTGCCATATCACACCCGACCAGCGCGGCCAGCTATATCACAGGTACACGTTTTATAAACCTCTCCGGCAGCGCCAGCGATGCCGTCGGTGTCACCCGAGTCAGCTGGAGCAACAACCGCGGCGGCAGCGGTAACGCCAGCGGCACCACGGCCTGGAGTATCGCCGGTATCACGCTCGCTGAAGGCGTTAATACTTTGACCGTCACCGCGGTCGATGCCGCCGGCAACTCCAGCTCCGATTCGCTTCAGGTCACTTACAC
>JAFGVI010000120.1 GCA_016938065.1 Deltaproteobacteria bacterium
ATCGACGACATAGATAAAACCCTCGCTATCAACCGTACAAAGATCAAGTGGATAGTACCAGCCGTCCCGAAAAACGGCATTGGTGGCGGCCTCCTTACGCCAGTAACCAAGCGTATTGCCGAGACCGCGGACTTTAAGTTCACCCACCACCCCGGGGGCAACCGGTTTATCATGCTCATCGACAACCATACTCTCCATATCAGCAAAAGAGCGGCCACAGGAGGCAAGGATGTCGCTACGGCCGGCCGCCAAGGCCCGGGCGACATCGGCGGTGCGCAAAATCGTGGCCTGACCCACGGTTTCACTGGTGCCGAAAAGATGAATAAACACATTGCCATAGATCGAAATCGCTTTCTGAAAAACGACCGGGGTAACCGGAGCTCCGGCAAAATAGATCTTGGCCAGACTGCTGAAATCATACTTTTCCGCTGCGGGAAATTCGGCGAGAAAAAGTACCATCGGGGTCGCCAGCATCCCGGTCGTAACTTTATATTTTTCGACCAGGCCAAGAAATGCGGCAACGTCCCACATCGGCATAATAATTGAGGTCGTGCCGCTGTAGATATGATTCATCAGGGTCACTTCGCCAGTGGCATGAAAAAGCGGGGAAGCGATGATGCCGACATCGTTCTCATCCATCTTCAATTCCAGGGTCAAGCTGCGCCCGACGTGATAGAAGTTGCGATGCGTCGCCATACAACCCTTGGCGGCGCCGGTGGTGCCGCTGGTATAGAGCAGGGCCGCGAGATCATCTTCGAACAATGAAACCGCAGGCCGCGCGGGAGAGGCTTCAGCCATCAGCTCTTCATAATGATGCCAGCCGGCCGGGGTATTGGCCGGATCACCGATAAAAATCACCTGCCGGACAAAAGGAAGCGATGCTTTAATCTTTTCATAATGGCCGAGATACTCTTGGTTGACCATAATGACGCTGGGCTCGGAGTCAAGCAGAATATCGAGCATCTCTTTGGGGGCGAGGCGAAAATTAAGCATCACCAGAACCAGGCCGGCCCCCGGAATCGAGAAATAGGCTTCGGCGTTTTCAATGCTGTTCTTACTTAAAATGGCAACGCGCTCACCCTTCTGCAGACCGAAGCCGAGCAGAGCGTTGGCCATCCGGTTGCAGCGCTCAACCATCCGGGCAAAGGTATAGCTTCTTGTCCCCTCAATCAGGGCGGTTTTTTCGGGATTAAATTCAAGATTACGCTGAAGCATGTTGCGCAGTGTACAAAAAGTTTTCATCGACTCTCTCCCTTGCTTATTAAATCAGATGCTTGATTAAATCAGACCATGGCATTGATGCCGATCAGCTCCCGGCCGATCATCAGTTTATGCATCTCGCTGGTGCCGCCGAGGATGGTGCTCAAGACCGCATCCCGATAGTGATGTTCAAGATCATACTCATCCGTACAGCCATAGGCTCCATGCAGGCGAATCGCTTCGGCTGAGGCTCTGACAGCGAGCTCGGAGGCCAGCCATTTAGCGCTTGAGAGCTCCTTGCCGTGGGGTTTACCCTGATCTTTGAGATCGGCGGCATAGTAGAGCTGCCAGCGTAAGGGCTCAATCTCAGCCGCCAGGCGGGCAATGACCTCTTGCACCAGCTGAAACCCCCCGATCGCTTTCCCGAACTGGTTGCGCTCCCTAACATATTTGAGACTGGCATTGATGCAGCCCTGAGCCATGCCCAGAGCCCCGGCCGTGATAAAAACGCGCGCCGTATCAATGCCATGAAAGGCCCCCTGCAGGCCGCGGCCAACTTGACCGATCAGATTTACCGCCGGCACCTGACAGTCGGTAAAAGCGAGATTAACAATATCACTGGTGCGTCCCCCGACCAATCTGATCTCCTCAAAGCTTATGCCCGGCGTCCGCCGCTCGACCAGCAGCAAAACCATCCCTTTATTACCGAGTTTTCTGTCGGTTTGAGCCAAGACCAGAATATAGTCGGCGAGCCCCCCGCCGGTGACAAAATTTTTGGTGCCGTTCAGGAGCCAGGAATCGCCTTGTAAAATCGCACTGCATTCGATCGCCCCGGGATCACTGCCGGCATTGGGTTCGACCGTGGCCGTGGCAAACATCAACTCACCCCGGCAGAGAGGGGCCAGATACTGCTCTTTCTGCGCGGTCGAAGCAACATTTGCCAGAATGGTGCCGCTTAACACGGCATGCCCGAGGGTACCCAGCGCCATCGTCCAGCTCACCTTGCTGAGCTCCTCCCAGATAATCGCCGCCGACAGATAATCAAGGGCCGAGCCTCCGTACGATTTCGGCAGATGAGCCCCTAACAGGCCAAGTTCCGCCAACTTTTTAACCAGCCCCGTAGGCGTGCGCCGCTGCTTTTCAGCCTCGCGCAACCTAGGCCTCATCTCATTTTCAGCAAACTTTCGCGCCATGTCGCGCAGCATTATCTGCTCTTGGGTAAAAGAAAAATCCATGACAAACCTCCTGTTAAAATATATTTTTCTACAACGGAATATTGCCGTGATGTCCCGGCCGGCGCCGACGTTCCTTGCTGCGCAGCAGACGTAAGGATCGGGTCAGACAGCGGCGGGTGGTACGGGGCTCAATAATATCCTGAACGTACGTCACCTGCGACGCCAGGGCAAGCGAATCGGCATAGAGTTCGCGATATTGGGCCACCTTTTCAGCCTTGAACAATTCTGGCTGCTCGGCTTCCATGAGCTCTTTACCATAAAAGAGACCAACCGCCTGCTCGGCTCCCATCGCCCCGATCTCAGCCGTGGGCCAGGCAAAGATCAGATCGGTTCCGAAACCCGGCAGAATCCCCATCCCCAGGGCCGCGCCACCGTAGACCTTGCGCAGCAGAATCGCGACTTTGGGCACGGTGGCTTCGGAAAGGGCATAGAGCACCTTGGCCCCATGCGTAATGATCCCGGCATGTTCCTGATCGCGACCGGGAAGATAACCGGGGGTATCAACTAAAAGGACCAGCGGAATATTAAAACAATCGCAGAAACGGATGAAACGGGCCTGTTTCAGAGAACTGGCAATCGTCATGCAACCCGCTTTAACCAGAGGCTGATTGGCGACGATACCGACCGTATAGCCGTCGATGCGGGCAAAGCCGACAATAATCTCCTGGGCAAAACCGGCCTTTACTTCACAGAAATCACCGAGATCAACGAGCTCGGTGATGACCTTGTGCATATCGTAAGCCCGGGTTGTCCGTGAGGGCACCAGCTCATTGAGCGCCTCGGCCAGACGTTCGGGATCATCCTGATTTTCGCGGCGGGCCGCCGTCTTCTGCCAGTTATCGGGGAGAAAATCGAGGAGCCGTCTGATTTCGGCAAAACAGTCTAATTCGCTGGCCACTTTGAAATCGGCGACCCCGGTCTTGCCGCAGTGGATATCGGCCCCACCCAATTCCGCCATCGAGATCTCTTCGCCGGTGACCGATTTAATCACTTTCGGCCCGGTGATAAACATATGCGACTGTTTATCGACCATGAAGATAAAATCCATCAGGGCCGGCGAGTAGACCGAACCTCCGGTACAGTTGCCAAGGATCGCGGCGATCTGGGGAATCACGCCGGAACTTAAGGTGTTGACATAAAAAACGACGCCGGCATGTTTTTCGTCACTGACCCGATAGGGATCATCACTGCCCGCCAGTTCCGGCCGCACCACCCGCGCCCCCGGCGAATTGTTCAGGGCAATAATCGGCACCCCCATCTTCAGGGCCAACTCGTGAATCATATAGAGTTTGCGGCCATGCATGTAGCCCTGCGAGCCCCCGAGAACCGTGGCATCCTGAGCATAGAGGCAGACCTCACGTCCGGCAATCGTGCCGTGGCCGGTGACAATGCCATCGCCGGGCGCCCCCTCCCGATATTTAATCAGACGATTAAATTCAACAAAACTCCCCTCATCAAGCAGCGCCGCGATGCGCTCGCGCGCCGTCAGATGACCCTTATCATGCTCTTTGTCGATCCTGGCCTGACCGCCGCCCAGCGCCGCTTCCGCCTGAACCTCTCGTAAACGTTTAATTTTCTCCTGCATTCACATCCCCTCCCGTAACCGGATTGACAAATACCCCATTGGTAAAAATTTCAAGAAACATCTCCCCTAAAGCTTCGGCGCTAACCGGGCCATCCTGCTGAAACCATTTGCAGGTATAGTGAACCATGCCGAAAAAGGCGAAAGCAGCCACCGCCGGCGGGATCTTCTTCATAATCCCGGCGGCCTGGAGCTGACTGAAAATATCGGTCAGAGCTTTGGTGTAGCGTCGCTCTTTTTCAATAATTTTCAGCCTTAAAGCCTCACTAAGCTTGTCAATATCGTTGATCAGCAGAACCAGACGATCCCGATCACCCGCATAAAAACTGCTGTAGAAAAGCATGAAGAGGCGCAGCTTTTCGACCGCATCCACATTCAGAGCGCAGATCTTTTCGATCTCAAGCAAAGCCGCGCTGATATACTCATCGAGAAGCATGAACAGAAGCTCCTCCTTGCTTTTAAAGTAGTGATAGAGCGACCCCTTCTGCAGCCCCATAGCCTGAGCCAGATCGTTTATCGAAGTCCCGTGATAACCCTTCTCGGCAAAGAGGGCTGCCGCCGTGTTAAAAAGCTGTTCCTGTTTCAGGATAAATTTTTCTTTCATAAAAAATACCGACCGCTCGTTAGATTTTTATGCTGAATAAACCAACAAAACAATAAATGCAAGCTAATAATAAAAACAAAACGAAAAGTTACAAATGAAGAAACGTCTGTTTATGATTTTAATAACTCGCAAATATCGCGAATGATTCTTTCAAACCGTTTAGCTGACAAACGTGCAATAAAAAAGCCGGGGCCCGTTTTCATTTCAAATTCATCATTCCGGTTTAGTGCTCTCACTATTTCTTTCATGAGCCTTCATCTGCGCACGCAGACGCTCCAGGCCTTTCTGATAGCTTTCGGCATCCCCGAACTCAAAAAATTTTGGATAATGCTCGTGGGCGGCTTTAATGCGCCGGGCATGCTTGATCGGACACCAGTACTGCTCGGTACGAGCCGCGATTTCCCGAGCGTAGCCAATCAGACCGTTGCCGTATGCACAGTAAAAACAATTAAACTTTTCGATGACGTTCAGGTATGGCAGATCCTCACGATCGAAGACCAGATACGCCTCCCTTTTCACCTTGGCAATACCATAAATCGGAAAACAGCTCGACTGATAAAACCAGAGGAAAAGATCCAGCAGGATAAACGGCACAAAGCCGCTATAGATGACTGGGGCGGTCAAAACATTGAACAACCTTGCCTGAATTACATAACGGAACCAACCGGTTTTAAACCGCCGTTGCTGACGGGCCACCTCCTCGGCAAAACGGATTCGTTTTTCCTCGATAACGAATTGAAACTCATTCCGCTTCTTATTGAACTCGACTTCGAGCTCTTCCTGCAATTCCTTGATCCGGTGGATCAGTTCGTCAATTTGTGGAGACATATTCACCTTTCATATAGTTGGGGGGGACTCAGATAATTTCTTGTAAGGTCTCGTGAAATTTCCTCTTCCCCCAGCGAGCCCCTAAAGCGCCCCTAAAATTCAACCCCAACCTGGGTCGTTACCCGGTTGGCCCGGTCTTGATTTTCATACTCTTCATAAAGATATTCGATGCCGATTGAGGTTTTCTCAAAAATTTCGTAAGCCGCAACCAGCCCATACTGTTTCTCGGGCAGAAAATTTAAGCCATCCCGGCTGCCGGCGTAACGCAGGCCAATTTCCAGTGCTTCCAGCGGACGATAGGCAAGCTCCAGATTCCAGGTTTTCGGGGCGAATCGTCTATCCACTTTAAAATGCCCGAGAGCGCCGACCCACTCGGCTTCCAGGGAAAAGATCTCCCGGAAGGCGAGGGAGAGAAAAGCGCTGCAGCCGCCAACCCGGGCCTGCAGACTGTCAACCGCAAACTCATCGGCAAAATAATCAGTCAGCTCAATACTGTCAGCGATATTCGAGATATAGGAGATCCCGACCTGGCCGGAAAGATCAGGAACTAGGCCCTCTTTCAGATGTAAAAAAGCAGCCGCAAAAAATTTATCAAGATGATCCTCTCGGCCTTCAACATCGAGAGCACCATTGTAAACCCCGGCCGCCAGCATCAAAGGTCCACCGTTAAGACCAGCCAGGGCCGCAACTTCTCGGGTTTCACCGAGGGTCAAGGTCAGGGGATCGGTGATAAAATGGCTTGCGTAGTAGCCGAAAGGCACCTTCATCAGGCCGAGACTGGCAAACCAGTGCGCGTTGCAGGTGCAATCTGGCTGACAGACCCCAATCGCCTGATAGTGAAGCATCGCCTCATCGAGATCGACCCCTTCATCCTTGTCGTAAGCAAAAATAATGTGAGCCCGCACGCCGGGCGAGAGAAAGGCGTCAACCCCGAGTTCGGCAGTGGCAAGGTCAAGATGACTCGAGGCCACACCGCTTTCGTGCTGAGCCTTATAATTTTCATAACTTGCCTCAATCTCTATGGTACCGCTGAACTCAATCCCCTGTCCGGCTTTGCGCAAAGCCTCCAGGTGTTCGGCAACGCTGCGCTCGCCCTGGCGCAGAAGCTGAGCCTCTGGATTATCAGTCGGCGGATTTGGTTTCCGGCCTACCGGCACCGGTGCCGCCGGTGCCGTGGCCACCTTTGCAGATCCGTCAGGTGAAACAGTTTGCTGTTGTGTCGACGGAACGGTTTCCGCCAATCCGGCCAGCGCCTCCTCCAGCCGGGCCATACGCTGCTTAAGAATCTGCAACTCAGCCATGATCTCGGCGCGGCCAATTTCTTCGGCCAGTACTCGGCCATCCTTCTGAACAACCGATACGAACAAAAAAAGCATTGCAAAAATTATAATTTTTTTCATAAACCCTCCAGACTCTCCTGCAGTTACAGCAGCGGGGCCAGAAGCCGCGCCACCTCTTCCAGAAAACCGACGACAACATTGGCTTTTTTAACCCCGGGAGCCGAATTGCTGATAAGCTTGGCGACCCAGAGTTCAAGATCTTTAACAAATTTTTCACTATGAACAAACATAACGATTTCATAGTTGAGAAAAAAACTGCGCAGATCCATGTTCATCGAACCGATGATCCCGAGCCCGTTATCAACCAGAATTACTTTGGCATGAACCATCCCGGGGGTATAGTTACAGACCGTGGCCCCGCTCTCCTGAATCTGCCGGAGATAACTGCGGCGCACGAGATCGGCAAGACGATGATTGGAACGTTGCGGCACGACGATACGAACATCAATGCCGCGCCTGGCGGCAAGACAAATCGCCTTGAGCATCATCTCATCCGGAATGAAGTAAGGCGTGACTATCCAGATGCGTTCCCGGGCCTTGAAAAAGGCCGTAATCAGGCTCTCGTAAAGGGGGTCGCCGGAGACATCAGGGCCACTCGGAAGCAGCTGCGCTTCAGTGTTGCTGCCCGAAACGACTTTCACCGGAACCGTGGATAGAGCCTGACCCTGTTTGGCCGCAAACTGCCAGTCTGAAGCAAAAACCTGGCACAGATCGGCAACCACCGGCCCTTTGACCAGCATTGAGAGATCCTGCCAACGATGCGCATCAACGTTCATACCCATATATTCGTGTGCGATGTTCATGCCGCCAACCATGGCGCTTAGATCATCAACAATGACTATTTTACGATGATTACGCAAATTGGCGCGACCCCGAAAGGGCAGATGCAGCATCGGCATGAAAAAAGCGTACTCACCTCCCCCGGCTTCAAGGGAAGCCAGCTTCTTCTTTGAGACCCGAAAGGAGCCGACAGCATCGAGCAACAAGCGCACGCGCAACCCCTGCTCCGCTTTTCGGGTCAGGGCTTCAAGGATCGCAGCCCCGGTTGCATCATTACCAAGAATAAAGGTGGCGATATCGATACTCTTTTCGGCCTGGTTGATGAGCTCAACCAGCGCGGCATAAGCAATTTCTCCGGTCGACAGCAGTGCCAGAGCGTTACCGGAACGTGAAGGAAAGAGGTTGCCGCCCCGCGGAATAATTTCTCTCTCAACGTCAGCATTGACAGCCGGCTTGAGATCGGCTTTATTTTTGGTCATGCGCTTGAGTTTACGGCCGCCAAAGATCAGATATGCGGGCACGCCCAGATATGGCACCAGCAAAATCGCCAGCAACCAGGCCACCGTACTTGAGGGCGAGCGCGCTTCCCGGTTCTGGTGTACCAACAGCGCCACCGCCAGAAAAAAGCCGAAAATCGGCAGAAGATGCAAAAAGAGCCCTTCCAGTTTCATCATTGAATCTCACACTCCACGAACAAGGCCGCATGATCGGAAAGATTTTTCCAGATACCATTGTGATAGGTCGTAGATTTTAGCGCCTGCAGTCTATTGATATAAATACGATCGAGCGGCAGAAACGGCAGGTGCGCCGGAAAGGTCAGCGCCCGGCGGCCGCTGGCCTGCACGGCGGCATCAATCAGGCCGGGAAATAAAGCAAAATCAACCACGCATTGCCCGCGCCAGTCATTAAAATCGCCGGCCATAATCAGCGGCGCCTCCGGCGGAATGTAACGCTCGGCATATGCGGCCAGCATTCTGATCTGCTTACGCCGTGAAATCGCAAAGAGACCGAGATGGATACAAAGACAGTGCAATGGCAGCCGACTTCCGGGAAGGGTTAAGATGCAGTGCAGAAAACCGCGCTGTTCAAAGCTGTTGGTGGAAACATTGACCTGCTCGGAAGCCGTGATCGGAAACCTTGAAAGAATAGCATTGCCGTGATGACCGTGCGGATAGAAGGCATTTTTGCTGTAGGAAAAATGGCGCCAATCAGGATCGGCAATAAATTCGTGCTGGGCCTGTTCCGGCCAGTTATGGTGTTTGGCCGCCAGGGATGAATTTTCCCCGATAACTTCCTGTAAAAAAACGATATCCGCATTTGTGGTCTGAATGGCCTCACGCAGCTGGTGCAGGATGAAGCGGCGGTTACCGAGGGAAAATCCTTTGTGAATATTAATCGTTAGAATATGTATCTTCATCTTGAAATTTCAATCCTTCAAGGATACCGCATGTCACTCGCTTCCAGCGACTTTAGCAAAGCGCCAGAATTTTGCCAAAAAAGAATTTGGCCTTGACAAAACCCGATACCGTAATATATTGCGCCGCGATTGTAAAGCTAAGAAAGATAGTATTTAAGCCCTGCTGCAGCCAGTCGCCAGTCAATTAACTTAACCAACAAGCCTCAGGAACCCCTTTGCCGATCATAAAAAAATCAGTTCCGCTGCCGGCCGTCATCGATCTTGACAACATCGGCCCGGTCACCTTTGTCGCCAGCGCCAGAGCACAAAGACTCAATATCAGCGTCAAAGCCGACGGCGGCATCAGAGTGGCGCTTCCCAAACGGGCAACGCTGGTTGAAGCCCAAAGCTTTGTCTTGAGCAAACAGCTCTGGATTCAAAAACAATTGGTTCGGCTGCAGAAGGTCAAGCAGAAGGCAGCTCAATCAGCCGAAGAAATCAAGAAACTGGATATTGACAAGGCATCAGCTAAAATCAGCGCACGCTTGCAGGAGCTGGCCCGGGAACATAACTTCAGCTTCAACCGGCTGACTATCCGCAATCAGAAAACCCGCTGGGGCAGCTGCTCGGCTAAAAATAATCTCAGCCTCAATATCAAGCTTGCCCTGCTCCCGGCGGAACTTATGGATCTGGTGCTGGTGCATGAGCTGATTCATACCAAAATCAAAAACCACGGCACCAGATTCTGGCAGAAGCTTGAAGAGATCTGTCCCCGAGCCCGGGAACTTGACCGGCATGTCAACAGCCACAGCGGCCTGCTCCACCTTCCTCTTTAGGTGTTAACATGAAAATCGCCATCATTGGCGGAGGCGCCGCCGGCTTTTTTGCAGCCATCGCCACCAAGGAAAATTACCCTGAGGCTCAAGTTGTAATTTTTGAAAAAGCAGAAAAAATCTTACGCAAGGTTAAAATATCCGGGGGCGGCCGCTGTAATCTCACCAATGCCTGCCCCTGCCTGAGTGAGCTCGCCAAAGCTTACCCCAGAGGGGAAAAAAGTCTGAAAAAAGCCTTTCAGATTTTTAACAACCAGGATGCGAGGCGCTGGTTCGAAAGCCGGGGGGTGCCTCTGGTCATTGAAGATGATAATTGTGTTTTTCCGGCCTCGCAGAACTCACAAAGCATCATCGACTGTTTTTTAGAGCAAACCGGAAAACTCAAGATTGCCATAAAAATCGGTCGGGGGGTAAAGGCCATCACCCCGGTCGCAGACCGGCTGCAGCTCGATTTTACGGATAAGGACGCACCCGCTGAAGTTTTTGACAAGGTCATCGTCGCCACCGGCGGGTCACCTCAGAAAAAGGGGTTGGCGTGGCTCGAAAAACTGGGCCACAAAATCGAAGATCCGGTGCCGTCACTATTCTCCCTGATGATGGCGAACGAAACGATTACCACCCTGATGGGGGTTGTCGTCGAAAACGTTTCCGTGACTCTGCAGGGGAGCAAGCTCAAAGCCGAGGGCCCGCTGCTGATTACTCACTGGGGCATGAGCGGCCCGGTAATTCTGAAACTCTCTTCGTTGGGAGCCAGAGTTTTAAGCGCAAGCGGCTATAACACGAAAATCCAGATCAACTGGGTCAATCAACCGAATAATGACGCCGTTATGGAGACCCTTGATAAAATTGTCACTGAACACCCCAATAAGTTCCTGATCAACGTCAGGCCCTATCTTTTACCAGACAGCTTATGGCGTTATTTACTGGCGAAAAGAGAGTTCTCCACCAGTAAACCGTGGCGGGAACTGGGCCGCAAAGGTCTTAATAAATTGGTCGACATCCTCAGCAATGATGTTTATACGGTAAGCGGAAAAACCTCGTTTAAAGAAGAATTTGTCACCTGCGGCGGGGTCAGTCGCGAAAGTATTGATTTTAAGACGATGCAAAGCCGGGTCTGTAAAAATCTCTATTTTGCCGGAGAGGTAATGGACATTGACGGCATTACCGGAGGCTATAATTTTCAGGCCGCCTGGACCAGCGCCTTTATTGCCGCTAAACTGCACTAAGCTGAACAGTTAACTTGAACTAAATTTTATCAAGAGAACCTGAATCTGATGGCGAAAGAGCTTCCCGAAGATATCAGAAAAGATCTGGACCGTGCTTGCGCCCTGCATCAGCGGGCGGTGTCTGATTATGCCCAGTGCCTGGAGTTCAGTAAAATCATGGCAGAACTCTTGTCCCGGCTCGAAGATGCCGACTGCTACAAGGCTGCCGGCAAGGTTATGGGCATTCTGCTGGAGTGTAATCCCAAAGAGGGCTGCCACTGTGAGAAAGCGGCTATGGTCAGCGGCCGCATGGAAAAAATCTACTGAATGAACTGCCGCTGCTAAACTTTTCAACCCCGATAAAAGTAGAAAATCCCGGAAAAACCATCTATAAATCTGGTTCTTCCGGGATTTTCAATTTAATCCGGCAGCCGTTTATTATACCGGCCACCTCGCCTTTTATCTGAAATTACCGGCCCAGCGCCTTGACTACGGTCTCGCCGATATCGGCCGGGCTTTTGACGACGTGAATGCCGGCTTTGCGCATGGCCGCCATCTTCTCATCGGCCGTACCTTTACCCCCGGCGATGATGGCTCCGGCGTGCCCCATGCGGCGCCCCGGAGGGGCGGTCTGGCCGGCGATAAAACCGATCACCGGTTTACTCATATGATCCGCCACAAACTGAGCCGCCTGCTCTTCGGCACTGCCGCCGATCTCGCCGATCATAACCACCGCTTCAGTATCGGGATCAGCTTCAAAAAGCGCCAGCAGATCAATAAACTGGCTGCCGATAATGGGGTCGCCACCAATGCCGATACAGGTGGACTGGCCCAGACCTCTTTCGGTCAACTGGGCCACCGCTTCATAGGTCAGAGTGCCGCTGCGCGAGATCACGCCGATGGTGCCGGCTTTATGAATGAATCCAGGCATAATACCAACCTTGGCCTGATCCGGCGTAATGATTCCGGGACAGTTGGGGCCGATCATCCGGGTCTTTTTGCCTTTCATGAAGGCTTTAACTTTAAGCATATCCAGCGTCGGAATGCCTTCGGTGATACAGACCACCAGAGCGATACCGGCATCGGTTGCTTCCATGATCGCATCGGCGGCAAATGGCGGCGGCACAAAGATCAATGAGACGTTGGCGCCAGTCGCCTTGACGGCCTCGTCGACCGTATTGAAAACCGGCACCTCATCCATTTTAGAACCACCTTTACCCGGCGTCACCCCGGCAACCACCTTAGTACCATAGGCGATGCATTGACGGGCATGAAACATCCCCTCATTGCCGGTGATCCCCTGGACCACTATCTTACTATCTTTATTGACTAGAATAGACATTAATCTATCTCCTTAATTAAAAACAGTTGCGAATTACTCTCACTTGAAGGAAGCGACGACCTTGGTCGCAGCATCGGCCAGACCGCGGGCGACGATCATGTCGATACCTGATTCAGCCAGAATTTTTGAGGCCTCTTCGGCGTTGGTGCCTTCAAGACGAACCACCAGAGGAACCGTAACATCAACCATTTTGGTCGCTTCGATAATGCCGCTGGCAATCCGGTCGCAACGCACAATCCCGCCAAAAATATTAACCAGAACCGCCTTGACATTGGGATCGGAAAGAATAATACGAAAGGCGTTGGCCACCGATTCAGCATTGGCAGCCCCGCCAACATCAAGAAAGTTGGCAGGTTCTGCCCCGGCCAGCTTAATGATATCCATGGTCGCCATGGCCAGACCGGCACCATTAACCATACAGCCGACTTCGCCGTCGAGCTTGATATAGTTAAGACCGAATTTGGAAGCTTCAACCTCCAAGGGCTCCTCTTCATCGAGATCCCGCAGCCCGGTCCAGCTCTCTTTGTGACGATAGAGAGCATTCTCATCAAAATTTATTTTGGCATCGAGTGCCAGAACCCGGCCGTCAGCCGTTTCAACCAGAGGGTTGATCTCGACCATCGCACAATCCTGGGCTTCAAAAAGTTTATAGAGGTTCATAAAAAGGGTACTGGCCTGGCGCACCACTTTACCCTCGAAACCGAGGCCGTAAGCGATCTTGGTCGCCTGAAAAGGACGTAAGCCCAGAGCCGGATCGATAAACTCCTTGATAATCTTCTCCGGGGTCTCGGCCGCCACCTTTTCGATCTCCATACCGCCTTCGGTACTCGCCATAATCACCGGGCACTCGCTGGCGCGATCAACCACAATACCAAAGTAATACTCTTTTTTAATCGTCATCCCCTCTTCGATGAGAAGACGTTTGACCTTTTTGCCTTCAGGACCGGTCTGATGGGTCACCAGCTGCATACCGAAAATCTCTCCCGCCACCTTCTCAGCTTCAGCCAGACCGTTAACAACCTTGACGCCGCCGCCTTTTCCGCGACCGCCGGCATGAATCTGGGCTTTGACCACAACCGTCCCGCCCCCCAACTCGTTTACCGCCGCTTCGACCTGACTGAGGTCGAAGACCGGAACCCCGCGAGGCACCTGAACGCCGGCTTCTTGCAGCAGCGCTTTCGCCTGATATTCATGAATTTTCATCGTTCCTCCTAAAGTTTTACTTGAGGTTTTAATAACCTTTTCTGCAACTTAAAATAAAGGCGGGGACAGGCCCCGCCTCTATTCTGAAATTCAGTTAAGCTGCTTTTAAGCTCTGATGCCGCCCTGATAATGGGTGGTCAGCTGTTTTTCCATGGTCTCGTCGCGAGTGTAATTGGGCAGGATCAGAGGGGCAACGCGATCGGTTTCAATTCTGGCGGCCGCCAGCTCTTTGTGATAGGCGTCAACATGGTCCATATTGATGCCGCTGAGCTCGCCGCTGAAGTTTTTCACATAGGCGGCAGCGTTGATCCCGGCCCGGCGACCGAAAACCGTGATGTCGAGCAGAGAGTTCCCCATCAGCCGGTTTTCGCCATGCACCCCGCCGGTGGCTTCACCGGCGGCAAAAAGACCGTCTACGTTGGTCGCACTGCTGTCGGCAATCTTCAGGCCGCCATTCTGATAGTGCAGGGTCGGATAGACCAGCATCGGCACCTGACTGATATCAATGCCATAACGCATGAACTGAATATATTTGGCCGGCAATTCCCGTTTGACCGCGCCCGGTCCTTCGAGGACCTCAATCATCGGCGAATCAAGCCAGACTCCGACCCGGCCGGTCGCCGTGATGATGCCGTTGCCCCGCTCCAGACATTCGCGGATAATACAGGCCGATTCCACATCGCGAGGTTCGCGTTCAAAGACGAACTGCTCACCATTAATGTTAAGCAGATTGGCCCCCAAACCGCGCACTTTTTCAGTAATCAGCAGACCGATATTCTGCTCCGGAAAAGCCACGCCGGTCGGATGATACTGGGTCGAGTGCATGAAGGCCAGCGGCACCCCGGCGCGATAACCCATCACCAGACCATCGGCCGTCGCGCCGTAATGGTTGGTGGTGGCAAAACCCTGAATATGAAGACGGCCATAACCGCCGGTGGCAATTACTGTGGCTTTGGCTTTGACCACGAAATACTCTTCGGTTTCCAGATTATAGAAGAGAGCGCCGGCCGCCCGGCCCTTGCTGTCTTTTATAATTTCAACCGCGGAGGAAAACTCAAGCACCTTGATATCAGCCGCCCGGTTCCGCGACTCATCGCGTAAGACCCGCATAATGGCCGAGCCGGTCATATCGCCGGAGGAGTGCATCCGCTTGCGGCAAGTGCCGCCGCCGTGCCGCACCTGCAGACGGCCGTCCGGTTTTTTATCAAACATCAGGCCCAGACGTTCGAGCCATTCAATAACCAGCGGAGCATCATTGGTCAAAGCCGCAACCAGTTCCGGGGTATTGGTGAAATGACCGCCGCCGATAACGTCGAGGTAGTGATAATAGGGTGAATCAACCTCCTGGGTTGCTCCCTGAATACCACCTTCGGCCATCACCGTATTGGCATCGCCATGCCGCAGCTTGGTTGCCAGAATAACCTTACATCCGTTTTCCTGAGCCATCAGCGCCGCCGAAGTGCCGCCGCCGCCGCCGCCGATGACCAGAACTTCAGTTTCATAAGCCGTCAGCTTTTCCAGCTGCGCCCCGGACACGATGAGGCGGGCTTTCGACTCAAGGACATCAGCAAATTCATCCGGATAGTTTTCCCCTTTACTGGGGCCTACCTTGATATCTCGCCGGCCGGCAGCCTTATAGTCCGGGTGAAATCTGCTGAGCACCTCTTCACGACCGGCCAGGGTCAAAGCTTCAAAATCAATCCCTTTCCGGCTCCGTTCGAGCCTCTCCGGACGGCTGGCTTCGACCTTCTTAATCAACTCCAGCATTTCAGGTGTATAACCCATGATCATTCAACCTCGTTCAATATTTAAAACTTCAAGTTTAGAGAAAATTTTTATCCTGCGGCTGCCAGTCACTGCTCTCCTGCGGCTCCATCTCGCGATCAACATAGAGCTTCCGCAGACCATCTTCATCACCGGCAACCAGTTCCTTCAACATATTGACAAACTTACCGGCGTTAATATCGGCAACTCGAGGCTTGAGATGCTGAGCCGCCGGCACCTGATATTTGGCATGCAGCCGCCGGCAGAGCTGGGCCAGATGAAAATGCTGAATCTGGGCCGGACAGCGGGAGGAGCAGAGACCGCACTGAATACAGTCGAAAGAGAGACGGGCCGCCTTGGCGATATCACCCCGCATCGCCGCATTGACATATTCCATAACCTCGATTTCCATGGGACAGGCTTTGGTACAGGTGTTACAGGCGACGCATTTCATGACCTCGGGGTAGAGTTTCATGATGGTTTCCGCCGAAGCATCGACCTTCTCGATATCATAAGCTGCGCGGTTAGCCGGGAAAAAGGGCAACTGCGTCAGATACATATCGGCCTGCACCACGGTCTGACAGGCGAGACAGAAATGGAGATGATAGTCCCCGGCAATCCGGTAAACCGTCGGACAGGCTCCACAGATGCCGCCCCGACAACCGCAGGATCGAATAAACTGATAACCGGCATATTCGACAGCTTTCTGAATCGTCATGGTTTCGGGAACCCGATACTGCTTCCCCATGATAAAGATCGGCACCAGCTTGGTGCCTTCAGGCAGAATAGCCCGGTCTCCGGTTGCTACCCTGATCTCTTTTTTGGCTTCACTCATTGCAAGCTTCCTCCTGCAGGAAAAACGTTTTCAAACTTCTATAATAAAATTCTGTCAAAAAACTGTCTCGAAGAAAATCAAAAAATCGAAAAATCAATGGCCGCTCATACCGGCTTCGGTCACCAGCTCACTGTCCCTGAAGGTCGTGGCCGGGGCCGGCTCGTCATAACTGCGGCCGGGTTCATAAGCCATCATCTTCTGCGCTTTGTCACCGACCGTCCGGAAAAGCGACATCACCGGAATATCACTGGGACAGGCGGTATCACACATCCCGCAGCCGATGCAGGAGATCACCATATGGTTCAGACGGGTCAGATGAAACATGACCGTGTTTGCCGGCATGCGGATCGCCCCCTTATCTTTGGCCCAGCCGAGATACTGATCCGGCGTATGTTCGAAGGTCGGGGAACGAAAAACACATTCTCGACAGTAACAGATCGGACAGTTGATCATGCAGTTATGACAACGCAAACAGGTGGAGAGCAGCTCCTGAATGCCCTTAATCGAGTTGACCCTGCTTCTGAAATCGCCGAGAACCTGATCACGGGCCTTGATCCGTTCGCCCTTGATGGTGGCGACGAGCTCCTGGCGCCGTGGGTTTTTCTGCTCATTGAAGGTGAGCACCGACCGGGAACTCAAGGCTTCGGCCATAACGTCAGAGGCTTCGATATAGAGCTGTTTTTCGGTATCGACTCCCCAGATGCCAACTACGATATCAACTACAGAGGTATCCAAGGCCGGGTATTCACAAATTTCGCAGGCAGCCCGAAAGGAAGCCTCAGCATCAGCGCGGCAGGCTCCGGCCTGCGCCTGTTTGCGTAGATCCAGCGCCGGATTCCTGCCCGCTTTGACCAGTCCGGAAAAAACCTTGGGCTCATAAGTACCGAGACAGTCAACCGCGATAATCACCAGGGACTCGCGGGTGATCTGTTTAAATTTGGCCAGCTCGACCAGAGCCCGGGCTTCACAGGGCCGCACCACCACTCCGATCTTCTCGCCGGGATCACGAAAGGTCAGATTCGAGATTATCCGCGCTGCCTGCACCGGCATCACCGGGGCGCCGATATCAGTATCCGCCAGCAGAGCCGGGTTCTTTATCAGAGCATGAACATAGTTATCACCGCCGGTAGTCCGCTTCGGCACCAGCAGGCTGCCCACCAAATCACTTGCAAGCAGCCGGGTCAAAAAGGCTTCAACCTCGCTATTAAAATTGTCAGCTGACAGATCAACAACTGTCGTTTTCATCGTTAAAATTCTCCCAAAAAGTTTCCGGATAGATCAATTTTTCATCTGAGTACAGCCAGAGCGGCAATCAGTCTTTACAGATCCCACTCATCGGCCAGAGGGTTTTGCCCGCGACTCTGCAGGGCACCGTCGTACTCACGGACAGTCTGAGCAAAAAGGCGGCCTTCACTGGCACTGATCCAGCGCAGCCAGACCCGTTCCTGATCCAGCCCCAGGGTCTCCATGACCGAGCGCAGCAGGGCGATGCGCCGCCGCGCCTTGAGATTCCCGGTCTGATAGTGACAGTCACCGGGATGACAACCGCCGATCAAAACGCCATCAGCCCCGTCCAGCAGGGATTTAAGCACATAAACAACATCAATCGCTCCGGAACACATCAGGTGAATAATCCGGATGCCGGCCGGATACTGCTGCCGGGTAGTACCGGCCAGATCAGCTCCGGTATAAGTACACCAATGGCATAAAAAACCGACAATTCTTGGTTCAAATTTTGAGTCAGACATCGTTCCTGTTTCCTGTCAAAAAAGTAATTAACTTTTAAAGAATATAATCTATCGCATCAACTGAGTGCTGACAGCCATCATCTGGCCTTTATCAAAACCGAGCTGCTGGGTGGCGCCGTTAGGACAGACCGCAGCACAGCTGCCGCAACCGTGACAGAGATCATAATGAACCTCAGCAATCATCGAACTTAAATTAATCTCCCGCGCGCCGTAAGGACAGGCCTCGACACAAAGACCGCAACCGCTGCAGAGCCGGCTGCTGACGATAACGGCACTCTTGGCCGCCACGATCTTATTTTTCCCGAGTACCGTTGCCGCCCGCGAAGCCGCCGCCCGGGAGCGAATCAGGGTCTCTTTAAAATGCAGCGGCGCTGAAGCCAGTCCACAGTGATAGCGACCTTCGCCGACAAAATCAACCAGAGCGGCCTTGCTGTTGGCTTCAGCAAAGAAACCGTACTCATCCAGGGGCAGAGAAAAAATCTCAGCCAGCCCTTTAACATCCACAGGCTCGACCCCGGTACTTAAAACCAGCAGATCAGGATTTAAGGTTCGCTCTTTCTTAAGAATCTGATCATAATATTTAAGGCTTAAACCCGAACCCGCGTCAGAGGCTTCGGGTTTGCGTTCAACGTCATAGGGGGAAAAGATAATCCCCTGCGCCCGGGCCTGACGATAGTAATCTTCAAACAGGCCGTAGGCGCGCAGATCACGGTAAAGCACCGTAATTCTGCAGGCGGGCGCAGCCGCTTTGAGGCGCAGCGAATTCTTCAGGGCTTGAGTACAGCAGACCCGGCTGCAATATTCACGCTTGCCGGCTTCACGGGAGCCGACGCATTGAATCATCACGACTTCGCGACAGCTCTTTAAGGACTCCGGCGCCTGCGCCAGGCGCTCTTCAAGTTCAACCTGGGTCAGAACCTTTGCATTCTGACCTTTGAGATATTCTTCGGTTGCCGCTTCCCGACCACCGGTGGCCAGGAGCAGAACCCCATGTTTAATCTGCTGCTCGACCTCATCCTGACGCACCAGCGTCAGGTAATTGCCGACCCGGCCCTGATGCTTGATGATCTCAGTCTGTAAAAGAACCTCGATATTACTCTCCGCCGCTACCGCCGCGAGCAACTTCTCCAGTAACCGGGCCGGCTGTGACCCCTCCAGGGTGTAATGCGCCTGCAGCAGACGCCCGCCCAGCCGCGCCTCTTTTTCCACCAGACTCACCTGATAACCCCGCGCCGCCAGGGAAAGGGCAGCGCTTAGTCCTGCCGCTCCGCCCCCGACAACCAGAGCCCGGGGCTCGACCGGGACCGCCGCCACAGCTGGAGCCGGAAGATTGCGGAATATTTTTGTCAGGGCCGCCTGGAGCAGAGCCCGCGCCTTGCCCTGCACAACTTCGTCAGCGCCCTGATGGGGAAAGAGGCACTGCTCGCGCAGATTGACCACCGTAAAAGCGTTGCGGTTAAATCCGATGCTATCGGCAAACTTGTCTAAGGAACGTTCCAGATCGCGAACCGAACAGGCCCCGATAACTATCCGGTTAAGTTCATGCTGGCCGATGAATTTACGCAGGCCGAGCAGGCCGTCGGGGGTACAACTGTCATCGACCACCTCAACGCAGGCGACATAGGGCTCTTTTTCAAGTTCACGGCAAAGCCCCTCAAGATTCAGATCAGCACTCATAGTCCCGGCGCAGGAACAGAGAAAAACCCCGATACAAGGCTCTTCAATCCAGACTTCGCCCTCCTGCGGTTTCAAAGCAGCCGTTGAAACAGGGCTGGCAGAAAAACTCGTTACCAGCTCCGCCGCCGCCAGGGAAACAACCACGGCATCAGCCGCGGCGGCCGCTTCCATGACCGTCTCGGGAATATCCTTGGGCCCGCAGAAAGCCCCGGCGGCAAAGAGGCCGGGCACCGAGGTCAAGGTCGGAGCAAACTCTTCAGTCCGGCAGAACCCATATTCATCCAGTGCCAGACCGACCTCAGCAGCAAAATCGAGCTGGGGCGCGTCAAAACCCAGGGATAAGACCACCAGATCAACCGTATCCGTTGAAAAACCCGCGCCATCATCATAGATGAGATTGAGCTTACGGGTTTTCGGATCTTCCTTGACCGTGGAGACCATCGAACGCCGATACTCTACCGCATATTCATTGCGGGCCTGATTGAAATACTTTTCGTAACCCTTGCCCATGCCGCGCAGATCCATGTAGTAGATCACGACCTCGGTTTGCGGAGCCCTTTCGCGGATGAACATCGCCTGTTTGGTCGCATACATGCAGCAGACCGCCGAACAGTAACCGCGGCCACAGGAAAGATCACGGGAACCGACACATTGAATAAAGGCAACCCTTTGCGGGGTATTACCGGCAGCCGGAGCCAGCGGCAGCCCCTGACTCGGGCCGGAAAAACTGATCATGCGCTCAAGCTGACGGCTGCTTACCACATTTTTATAGCGGCCAAAGCCATATTCGCCTTTAAGACCGCCAGCCACCAAGGAAAAACCCGGGGTCAGAAGTACCGCGTCCGCGCTGAGTTCTTCGGTAAGAGCATCCCTGGCTTCGAGATCAATCGCCTGCGTCGGACAGGCGGTCACACAGGCACCGCACTTTGTACAGCTGGCAAAGTCAACCCGGTAGCCGGCCTTGACCATTTTGGGATAAAGTTTATAAACCGCCTTGCGCTCTTCCAGACCATCGCTGAACTCATAAGGAACCGTCACCGGGCAGACTTCGGCACACCTGCCGCAATCGATACATTTCGCCTGATCGACCCCTTGAGGCGCAACCGCAAGGGTCAGACTGAAATTTCCCGGACTCCCCTTTAAAGCCAGCGGCCGGCTGCCAACCCTGATCTCAAGGTTTTCATGCAGACGGCATTCGACAAAGGGACAATAGGCCGGCTGTTGCGGAGAGAGAAAACAGACACCGCAGGAGTTGGTCGGAAAGGTATTATCGAGCAACGGGAAAAAACCGCCGATGGCCACCTCTTTTTCGACCAGAGTCACACTCAGCCCTTGTTCAGCCAGCTGCAAAGCCGCGGTCATCCCGGCAAAGCCCCCGCCGATGACGGCGACCTTCTTCTTTTTATCCATTATATTATTTTCTTTATTTTCAGGGGACATAATATTCAAAAAAGTTTCGACGGATCGTTAAAATGTTTCTTCCACCAGCGTTGCCGGTCACCAATCTGCAAAGCTTCAGCCATCAGTTCGGTAAAATAGAGAATCGGCAGGCGCTGCTGGCGAATATCGACATTGGCCTGGCACAAGGCGCAGGAGGTAACCAGACAATCAGCCTCGGCCGCAACCGCGTAATCGACGATCTTATTAACCAGTTCCGTCGTCTTTTCCGCATCCGTCAGACCGAGATCGCCGCCGCAGCAGTCGACTTTACAGGACCAGTCGCTGACTTCGGCCCCGAGATCGGCCATCAGGCTATCGATGCGCAGCGGATTTTCAGCATTATCAACCCCGGTGATCGCCGCCGGCCGCACGATCGCGCAGCCGTAATAACAGACGACATTCAGCCCCTGCAGCGGTTTTCTGACCAGGGCCTTGATCGCTGGGCGCAACTCGGGAAGAGCTAACAGGTCGACCAGAGAAAGCATTCTGATCTTTTCATCATATTTGAAGTCAAGTTGCTTTTCCAGACGCCGGCGCTCCTTAGGATCGTGACGCAAAACATAATCAGCCTGGGCCAGATTACCATAACAGCCGGCACAGGGAATCACCATATCGGACCCTTTCTTATGAGCCTCACCCACATTGAAAGCTGATAGTCCCAGAGCCAGAGAGCTCGAAAGATTATGTGCTGATGCCGCTCCGCAGCAGCACCAATCCGGCAGTTCTTTAAGTTCGATACCCAGCGCGGCAATTACCGCCAGACTGGCTTCGATATACTCAATCGCGGTTGAATGCGAGGTGCAGCCGGGATAGTATGAAAAAGTTTTCCCCATCGTTTAATGTTCCCTCATTTACCGGCTTCTTGGAAAATTTCCTTGATCTTGGCCATATTTTTGCTTTTTTTCGGCATAATCGGAATCTTGCCTTTAAGGAAAAGCTTCAAGCCGACATCAAGATCAGAGGTAAAATTCTTACTTTTCCACTTATAGGTCATGAGCATGGTGGCCTCATGCACCCGACCGAAAGTTTTAATACTTTCGATAAAAGATGTATGCAGAGCCACGGTCACGGGATCGGCCGGGGTAATTCCTTCGTTCAGACATTGGGCCCGCAAAGCATCCATAACCGGAGCAATCCTGATCTCATTGGGACAGCGGCTGCCGCAGGTTTCGCAGGAGACGCACATCCAGATCGCCTTACTCTTAAGCAGCTCGTCCTTCATGCCGAGCTGCACCATACGCATGACCATGTTGGGCGGAAAATCGAACTCCTCGACCATCGGACAACCGGCACTGCATTTGCGACACTGATAGCAGAGAGCAATCGCCTGCCCGCTCTCGCTCGTGACTTTATCTAAAAGATTTTCACTCATAGTTATTATACCGCCTCGGCTTTGCCGGCAAAGTCACCGATCATCCGGATAAATTGACGGGAGGTAGAGTTGATCAGTTCACAGGCCTTGTTCGGACAAGCGGCAATACAGGCACCGCAACCCTGACAGACAGCCTGGTTGACATCGGAGATCCGCGTAAAATTATTCATCAGCCGAGCCCCGTAGGGACATATTTCAATACAGATACCGCAACCACTGCAGACGTCACTCTTGACCTCGGCAATCAGGGGATCGGCAATCAGGGTTTCGTTGGAGAACATCAGCTGGATTTTACCGGCGGTGGCTAAAGCCTGCGAAACCGTGTCGGTAATATCTTTGGGCGACTGCCCGCAGCCGGCCAGATAAACCCCTTTGGTCGAACTCTCAACCGGATAGAGCTTGATATGGGTCTCGGAGAGAAAAGCGTCGCCGTCAATGGTCACATTCATCTTTTTGGCCAGTTCGCGGGTACCGGCTTTGGGCTCCATGGCCATGGCCAGCACTACAAGATCAGCCTCAATCTCCATCTGCCGGCTGCTTAAGGTGTCTGCAGTGAAAACCCTGAGATAATCACCTTCAGCAATCACCTTGGCCACCCGGCCGCGAATATAGACGAGATTCTCCTGCTCCATGCCCTGCTGTACAAACTCTTCAAAACCACGGCTGTCGGAACGAATATCCATATAGGAAATGTAAGCCGTCCCGTCCTTGACCTGCTGCCGATAGAGCCGCGCCTGTTTCGCCGTATACATACAGCAGGCCCGGGAACAGTAGGCTTTATGCCGTTCCGGATCACGCGAGCCAACACACTGAATAAAGACCACATGTTTCGGAACCCGGCCGTCCGAGGGGCGAACCACCTGACCGCCGGTGGGGCCGCTGGGGTCAAGCAGGCGTTCGAAGGCCAGAGCGTCGATGACATCGGGCAGCTGCCCGGCCCCATACTCCGGCATCTTCAACGGACTGTAGAGATCATAACCGGTCGCCATGACGATGGCACCGACAAATTCGTCATTAAGGGTGCGAATGCTGTCGAGATCAATCGCCTGTTCCGGACAGATGTCGGCACAGGCCCGACAGCTTGTCGCATCGGCAACCTCAGCCGCACTGAAATAGAGACAATCTGACTGCATAAGCACCGGAATCCGCGCAGCTTCCGTTTGATTGTAGCGAAAGATCGCGCCCCGCCGGCTTAAACCACGATTGAATTCATCGGCGACACTGACCGGGCAGACCTCAAGACATTTACCACAGGCCGTACATTTGGCCGGATCGACAAAAGCCGGCTGTGTCCGGATCGTCACATTAAAATTGCCGACATAGCCCTCAAGCACATCAACTTCGGAGTTGAGATAGAGCTTGATCCTGGGATTGGCGTTAACTTCTTCAATCTTTTTCTGCAGAAGCTGCGGAACATTCTGAAAAAAGGGAAAAGTCTGACTGATCTGGGCCATGTGGCCGCCAATCGCCGGCTCCTTTTCAATGATGGCAACCTCATAACCGGCATTGGCCAGATCAAGCGCCGACATGATACCGGCAATACCGCCGCCGACGACACAGACCCGCTTGGTCAGATCGATGGTAATCGTCTCTAGAGGAAGGTTCTCTTTGACCTTGTCCAGGGTTCCCTCAATAATACTGACCGCCTTGGCGGTGGCCAGGGGTTTATTGTTCTGATGCACCCAGCTGCACTGTTCGCGGATATTGGCAATTTCGAGGAGATAGGAGTTCAAACCGACGGAGCCGGCCGCTTTACGGAAGGTGTTTTCGTGCATCCGGGGCGAACAGCAGGCCACAACTACCCCGTCCAGACCCTTTTCCGAAATCGTATCCTTAACCTTCTGCTGGCCCGGATCCGAGCACATATACATGTAGTTTTCGGCATGGACCACCCCGTCCAGTTTTTTCGCCTCAGCTACAGCCTTATCAACATCAACACTGCTGGCAATATTGGAGCCGCACCAGCAGATGAATACTCCGAGTTTCTTTTCCATTAAACGGCTTCCTGATTCTGGCGTCTCAGTGTAGAGAGAAAGACCAGCGCTTTACTGGCGGCCGCACTGCCCTGGGCAGAGGAGTCCGCAATATCTTTAATGCCCTGACAACAACCAGCGATGTAGATTCCCTGACGACCGGTTTCCACCGGTGAGAGTTTATAATTATCTTCGATGAAAAAACCATCCGCATTACATTCAATGCCGAGAATATCCGCCAGTTCCTGAGCCCCGGCATTGGGCACCATCGCCGCGGCCAGAACCACCATATCGGCGGCGATCTCAATTTTTTTGCCGGTCAGGGTGTCAGCCCCCTGCACCATTACCTTGTCTCCTTCGCGGTAGAGTCTGGCGGCCCGGCCGCGAATGTAGATAATCTCTTCTTCGGAGACCGACTGCTGAATAAACTGCTCGTAGCCTTTACCGGTCGAACGAATGTCGATATAAAAGACATAGACCTGACCATCGTGGACCTTATGTTTATAAAGCCGGGCGTGTTTGGCAGTATACATGCAGCAGACCCGGGAACAGTAGGCTTTATGAAACTCAGGATTACGCGAACCGACGCACTGAATGAAAACTATCTCTTTAGGTTCCTTGCCGTCTGAAGGGCGCACCATGGCGCCGGCGGTCGGCCCCGAGGCAGAAAGATAACGCTCCATGGTCAGGCCGTCGATAACATCGGGAATCTTGCCCCCGCCATATTCCGGCATCTTGTTTTTCCAGTCGTAGATATCAAAACCGGTTGCGACAATAATGGCACCGACCCGGGCCGCAAAAAAGCTCTCCTGCTGTTTATAATCAATAGCGCCGACCGGACAGGATTTGGCGCAGACCCCGCACTTGCCTTTAGTCAGATAACGACAGCGGTCGGGATCAATCTGCGGCTTATTGGGTACGGCCTGGGGCGAGAGGGTGTAGATCGCCGTCATCCGTCCGGCATCCCGTTCAAACAGGGCAATCCCTTTACTCGGACACTTCTGAATACAGGTACCGCAGCCGGTACACTTGTTCCAGTCGACGTAGGTCACTTTCTGCCGCAGCGAAACCGTAAAATCACCGGGTTCGCCCTCAAGCCCGATAACCTCACAACTGGTTTTCAACGTCACCTTGGGATGCTGGCCGGATTCGACCGTACGCGGCGTCAGGGTGCATTGAGCACAGTCCAGGGTCGGAAAGGTTTCAGAAAGCTGCAGCATACGCCCGCCCACCGAAGGCAACCGATCAACCAACATCACCTGATACCCGGCATTACCGAGGTCGATAGCCGCCGTAATGCCGGTAATGCCCCCACCAATCACCATTACCCGACGATCGACCGGCACACTTTCAAACTCAGTGAGATTTCCCAGGGCACAGGCGCAGGTTACCGGTTGACCATCTTTCAAACCTGTCAATTCAACTAATTCACCCATCAATCAAGCCTTTATCTAAGACACAATGCCCTTTTCCTTAAGCAGCGGAAGAGGATCAATAAGGTTACGTTCAAAACCCAGCCCGGCAGCCGGCAGATCCAGAGCCAGAGCCAGCAGCTGCGTAAAGTAAAGAACCGGAATTGCGCTGAAAGCGGTATGACTTTTTTGTATTTCCGGCTGGCGGTCATCCAGATTGAACTGGCACAGCGGGCAGGTGGTGATGACCAGATCCGCCCCGCTGTTTTTGGCACTGCGCAGAATGTCATGCGAACAGCGGGTGGCGGTAGTCATCGAATGTACCGTCTGAAAAGCCCCGCAGCATTCGACTTTATAGGGAAACTCAACCGGCTCGGCACCAAGGGCCCGAATGAACTCTTCAAAAATGGTCGGATTTTCCATCGCATCAAGACCGATCTCCTTGACCGGACGTAAAAGCAGACAACCATAATAACAAGCGACCTTCAGACCGGTCAGAGGCTTGACCACCTTCTCCCGCAACGTATCAAAACCGATCTCATCACGTAGAAGCTGCAGATAGTGCAGAACCTCAACTTCACCATGATAGTCACGTTCGATAAAATCGGTAATCTTGGCCCGGCGTTCTTCATCGTTACGCATCACATGATTGGTGCGCTTGAGAACATTGAAGCAGACTGAACAGAGGGTTACCAGCTTATCATCCCCCCGGGCTTTGGTATCAGCCAGGATCCGGGTCGGCCCCGACATCGCGATATGATAGTCATTGACCAGAGGAAAGGTCGCGCCGCAGCAGGTCCAGTCTTTTAACTCGTCGAGTTCAAAACCGAGCTTCTGGCTGCATTCACGGCCGGCATCATCGAGCTTTTTTGCTTTGGTATAGAGAGTACATCCGGGGAAATATGGATATTTCATAGTTTACTCTTAATTGCTTACTTATAATGTTCTATTTAAAGAGGGAGAAACTTACGATAGCCGCTGATCATCGCAATCTGCGGCGCCCGGGCCAGATAATCATCGGAGAAATCGGTAACATCGATATGCGCTTCAGCCCCGACTTCACGCAGGCGCAGAACCCGTAAAGCCTCCATAATTTTTGAGATATCAACCCCTTTGGGACAACGGGCATGACACATCATACAGGCCGCGCAGACCCACATCGACTTACAGCTTTTAACCTCTTCGACCAGACCAAGCTGCAGGTAGCGCACCACCTGACTTGGCAGCAGATCCATCTCATCAACCGAAGGGCAGCCGGCGGAACAGTTGCCGCACTGGTAACAGTTAAAGAAATTTTCGCCGCTGATTTCAGCCACTTTACTGACAAAATCACCCTTAACCTGGGATCGGGAAATTACGGTTTTCATATAATTAATCCTTAAAGTTTATCTTTTATAAGCCAGCACGCCCTGTTCATACAGGTCATTGCCATAAATATCATTGATCACGACTACGGGAAAATCTTCAACCTCGATGCGCCGGATAGCTTCGGGCCCCAAGTCAGCATAGGCGACGACTTCGGCTTTTTTAATGCGTTGCGCCAGCAGAGCGCCGGCACCGCCGGTGGCGGCAAAATAGATGCCGCGATACTCGGTGATAGCCGCACGCACGGCCGCGCTGCGCCCTCCCTTGCCGATCATGCCTTTCAAGCCTTCAGCCAGCAGACGCGGCGAGTAAGAGTCCATCCGGTAACTGGTAGTCGGTCCGGCCGAGCCGATTGCTTTTCCGGGTTTGGCCGGAGTCGGCCCGACAAAATAGATAATTTCACCCTGCAGAGGAATCGGCAGGGGCTCACCTTGATCAAGCAGATCAACCAGACGCTTATGCGCGGCATCGCGACCGGTATAAATTGTTCCAGTGATCAGCACCCGATCGCCGGATTTTAATGAGGCGACCACTTCATCACTTAATGGGGGAGTCAGACGAATTATATTATCCATTAGAGAACCGCCTCCTTATGCCGGGCAGCATGGCACTGAATGTTGATGGCCAGCGGCAGGCTGGCAATATGGCAGGGTTGCATTTTGACGTGCACGGCAAAGCTGGTGACGCGGCCCCCTAAACCTTGTGGGCCGACGCCAAGATTATTAACGGCGGTCAGCAGGTCATCTTCAAGGATTTGCAATTCCGGATCAGGGTTACGGCTGCCGACTTCACGCAGAAGAGCCTCTTTGGCCAGCAATGCCGACTTTTCAAAATTGCCGCCGATGCCGACCCCGACGATGGTCGGAGGACAGGGATTACCTCCAGCTTGGCGCACCCATTCCACGACCTGAGCCTTGATTCCGGCAACCCCGTCGGCCGGTTTAAGCATGACCACCCTGGACATATTTTCACTGCCGCCACCCTTGGGCGCCACAATCAGTTTTAAATTATCACCCGCAACCAGACGATAATGGATGATCGCCGGCGTATTGTCTCCGGTATTGGCCCGGGTAAAAGGATGACAGGCCGACTTGCGCAGATAACCTTCCTGATAACCCTGGCGCACGCCCTGGTTAATCGCCTCATCCAGACTGCCCCCGACGATCCTGACCTCCTGACCGAGTTCGACAAAAATCACGGCCAGCCCCGTATCCTGACAGATCGGCACCTGATCCCGAGTCGCAATCGCCGCATTTTCCTTGAGTTGAGCAATGATATCTTTTCCGTTGGCGGACTCTTCGGTCGCCAGGGCCCGATCCAGCGCGGCAAGCATATCGGCACCCAGGTTATAATTCGCCTCAGAGCAGAGACGGGAAACTGTCTTTACAACTTCGGAAACGTTGATTTCACGCATTGCTGATCACCATAAAACGACTTGACCTGATTAACTGACGGGGTGATTGTATACTGTATACCTTTAAGATTGTCAACCCCTAAATAAAGAAAAAAATATTTTTTTTGCCGGCATTTTTTATCTTTATTTTCAGTATGTTAGAACGATAATAGGGTTCGGAGAAAGGGCTGAAAAAATGCACTGTTTCACTCAGACATGACCCACACGCTCAAGGATTTCCAGGATATTGACATCATCATTGATGCAGACCGGATGGGCGTGCGGCAGTTTCTGACCGTCAGCCGGACGACTGCCGTAATATTGGCTGCTGATGACCCCGGTCGGACAGTAGTGCAGACACTCCATCTCTTTGGGACAACAGGTCGGACAGTACTTGGCCGCCTGATTGGGAAAGATCACCACCTGACGAATCGTGCCGCGACCGACGAAACCTAAGACATTGGCCCCTTTAACATCCCGGCAATAGCGCACGCAGAGGCCGCAGAGAATACAGTAGGTCATATTGTCAACAAAGCGGGAATGATTTTTGGCACCATACTTTTCCAGCAGAATTACCGGAATGTTGTCCCAGCGATGCATCAACAGATTTAAAATGATGCGCCGGTAGTTGTTTATCTTATCCGTTTCGGTCTCCACCACCAGGCCTTCGGAGATATGGTACAGACAGGAGGCAACGACTCTTTTTCGCTCACCCTCCCCGATCTCAACGACACAGAGACGACAGGAGCCGTAGGCATCAAGATGCCCATGATGACAGAGGGTCGGAATAAAGATGCCGGCCTCACGGGCGGCTTCGAGGATGGTCATGCCCTCCACAGCCTTAATATGTTCACCATTAATTGTCACATTGACCTGGCTCATACTGACATCTCCTTTTAATTTTTCAAACCGCCGGCAGGGTTTCACTACCGGAAAGCTTGGTAACCGCGCTGAATTTGGGCGGACAGACCATAAAACAGGTATCACACTTGGTACATTTATCAAGATCAATAACATGCGGCTCTTTCTTGCTGCCGCTGATGGCGTTCACCGGACAGTTGCGCAGACACTTGCCGCAGCCCTTACATTTGGCGGGATCGATATGATAGCTGATCAGCTCTTTACAGACATGAGCCGGACAGCATTTATCGTTGACATGGGCCTCGTATTCGGCGCGGAAATATTTAAGACTGCTCAAAACCGGATTGGGCGCACTCTGCCCCAGAGCGCACAGCGAGCACTCCTTGACCATCGCCGCCACCTCCTGCAACACATCAATATCTTCCGGCTTGCCCTTGCCGGCACAGAGCATCTTCAGAATGTGCAGCATCTGGGTGATACCTTCACGGCAGGGAACACATTTGCCACAAGATTCATCGGCGAGAAACTCAAGAAAATACCGAGCCACATCGACCATACAGGTATCTTCGTCCATAACAATCATGCCGCCGGAACCCATCATTGAACCGACCAGGGTCAGAGCGTCAAAATCGACCGGCAGATCGAGCATATCTTCGGGTATCACACCGCCGGAGGGACCTCCGGTCTGCACTGCTTTAAACTTCTTACCGTCGCGAATGCCGCCCCCGATCTTGAAGATTATATCATGCAGCGTCATTCCCATCGGCACTTCAACCAGGCCGGTATTATTGACCTTGCCGACCAGCGAAAAGATCTTGGTGCCTTTACTGCCTTCGGTGCCGATCGAGGTAAACCAGTCAACCCCCTTATTAAAAATAATCGGCACATTGGCCCAGGTCTCAACGTTATTGAGGTCACTGGGACAGCCATGCACCCCGGAGATTGAAGTGCGGATATATTTGGGCCGGGGTTCACCGACCTTGCCCTCAATTGAACTCATCAGAGCGCTTGATTCACCGGACACAAAAGCTCCGGCCCCACGATGCACGGCAATCTCAAAATCAAAGCCGGAGCCGAGAATATTTTCCCCCAGCAAGCCCAAAGCCCGCATCTGGCCAATTGCCCGATTGAGGTTTTCAACCGCCAGCGGATACTCCTGACGGATATAGATAAAACCTTTATGCGCCCCGATGGCATAGGCGCCGATCAGCATCCCCTCAAGCACGCTGTGCGGATTGCCCTCAAGAATGGAGCGATCCATATAGGCTCCGGGATCACCTTCATCAGCATTGACAATCACATATTTGACGTCACCCGGAGCATTGCGCGTCGTCTCCCATTTTCGCCCGGCCGGAAAACCGCCGCCGCCCCGTCCGCGAAGATTGGCCTTTTTCACAGTCTCAAGCACCTCTTCCGGAGTCATGCCGCCGAGACAGGCAGCCAGAGCACAGTACCCATCCAGAGCCAGATAGTCTTCAATATGCTCGGGATCAATATAGTGATTATTACCGAAGACCACTCGGTTCTGATATTTATAGAAGGGAATATCCCGTTCTTTGGCCTGAACCTGACCTTCCGGGTCGACATAGAGCAGGCGCTCGACCAGTTTGCCCTGGCTCAAGGTGTCATTGATAATATCCTCAACATCTTCCGGTTTGATCTTAAAATAACTGGTGCCTTCGGGATAGATAGCCATCACCGGCCCGAGTTCGCAAAAACCGTGACATCCCGTGGTCACGACCTCAACCTTCTCACTGAGACCGTGATGCGAAATCCCGCTTTTCAATCTGTCAATGACTTTATCGCAGTCATAAGCCCGGCACCCGGTTCCGGAACAGACCGAAACCTTGAGCCTGGCCGGATCACGCCGGGAGATGATCTCTTTTCTTAATGCTTCAAGAGCGGAAATTGAGGTTAACCTGGTCATCATTCACACTCCTCTACAATTACAGCGATCTCATTGGAGGTCGGATTACTCATATATTTACCATCGACAACCATAACCGGCCCCAAAGCGCAACAGCCCAGACAACTGACCGTCTTGAGGCTGAATTTTTCATCGGCACTGGTTTCATCCGGGCTGAGCCTGAGTCCCTGAGAAACCCGATCCAGAAGCCGCATCGCCCCCCGCACATGACAGGCCGTACCCACACAGACCGAAACCGCATGACGCCCCTGCGGCACCAGGCTGAAATGTTTATAAAAGGTGGTCACATTGTAAAGGTGATTCATCGGCAGGCCCAGTCGGGCCGCCGTATGGAGAAGGGTTTCCCGGGAGAGCCAACGGAACTCATGCTGGATATCCAAGAGAATCTGCACGAGAGCTTCTTTCTCAGCCCCGTAACCATCGATTATCTGATCAACCTTGGCAAGTAAATACGACATAAGCATAACTCCTGGCCAGCAACGAAGTTTCTTTCACGTCACTGAAAACAACGGTTAAATTACTTATTCAGGGAGAGAGGAAGACGGCCTGTACAGACCACAACGAAGGGAGAATGTATACAATCGTTTTATGCTTGTCAAGCGGAAAGCAAAGAGTGTTTTACAGTTTATATAAAATTTGTGATTTGATCTGTCAAATCAATTACTTGAAAAAGAATGTTTTTATTTTAAGATTCTTTTCAGCTCCTTTTCAGATTGCTTAAAAAGCATCACGATGAAATTTGGCAGGGCAGATACAATATTTTCTGGACATAGTTATCACACTGACTTATTATCCATCTCAAAATAGGCTTTTTTGCATGTGCATCAACGCTTTCAACCAAATCAGAAGGAGGAAGAAATGTCTGAGACCAAAAATCTGCTGCTCATCGTCGCCACCACCGAACCCGCCAACCAGTATGCCAGCTATGTCGTCGCTTTCATGGCGAAGAAACTGGGCAACGTGCCAAACGTCACCATCTTCTATGGCCCCAATGCCGTGAATATGGCGAAAAAAGGAGAACTGGCAAAACTTGCGATTCCGCAGGAAGTTAAAGAGCTGATCGCCGGTCAGCTGGAGGGTCTTGCGGCAGCAGACCTGCCCGACAATCTGGAGCAGATGGCCCGCTTCCAGAAGGATCAGCTCGGAGTCACAATTGCTTCCTGCGCCACCTTCCATGTCATCAACGGCTTTGCCGAAAGTGTAGATGACACCTCAAACATTGAAGACTTTATCGTCCCGGTCAAGCTCCCCAATGCCTGGGGCGCTCTTAATGGCGCCGATAAGATCCTCTATTTTTAGTCAGTGGCTTAACCGGTTATTTTCTTGTCTTTTTTCAATAAGAAGATAACCGGCTAAATGCAACCCCAAAATGCAACCCTAAGATTTTTTTAACTGCGGATAATGGCAGTCCACAATGCAGGGCAACCGCAGAAAGATCTTCGCTCTTCTTTGCTTCCAATCTGGCCTCCTTAATCCTTGATAAAATCAACGAGAACCA
The DNA here is from genome assembly GCA_016938065.1 of Deltaproteobacteria bacterium. Classification (GTDB taxonomy): domain Bacteria; phylum Desulfobacterota; class Anaeroferrophillalia; order Anaeroferrophillales; family Tharpellaceae; genus Tharpella. Next base: position 32,814 of record JAFGVI010000120.1, read on the forward strand.
TCTACTTGAAACAAGTGCTCGTCAAAAACTCTCGTCAACAAAATCTTCTAAGTGATCCATGTTGACTAGATTTTCCGAAATTGCTTTGTCTTTTATAGAAATACCAGCTTCATGGACTGTGCTCTGATTTCCGGAAATCAACGGGTGCCACCACGCCAGAAGCCGCCCCTCAGACAATATCCGATACGCGCAGGTTTCGGGCAAATAGAAAAACACATCGGTCGCTTCACAGGAAAGAGGTTTACAGGCGGGAACTAATTGAGCTCTTTGTGCATAGTTGCGGCAGCAACATTTATGATTATCGAAAAGACGACAGACAACCCGAGTAGTGTAAACCTCGCCCGTTTCTTCATCCTCAAGTTTATGTAAACAGCATTGCCCACACCTATCGCACAAGGCCTCCCACTCATTTTGATTCATCTCTCGTAAAGAGATGGACTCCCAAAATTTATGACGGATCTGAGATTGATCTTTCTGTTCCATATTTCTCAGCCTTACTGGTTTTGAAATTCTTATTTTTACCACCGCAAACGTCTGAGACGCAGCGAATTCATGACCACCGAGACCGAGCTTAAAGCCATGGCCCCGGCGGCGATCATGGGATTGAGCGTAATCCCCCAGGGAGAAAGAATACCTGCGGCGATCGGAATACCTGTGGCATTATAGAAAAAAGCCCAGAAGAGATTCTGACGAATAACTTTGAGGGTGGCCCGGGAGAGTTTAATCGCAACCGCAACCTGATTAAGGTCGTCACTAACCAGGGTTATATCACTGGCTTCGATAGCGATATCGCTGCCCGCCCCGATGGCGATGCCGAGATCAGCCAGGGCCAGAGCCGGAGCATCATTAATGCCGTCACCAACCATGGCGACGACCTCGCCTTGAGTTTGCAGTAAACCAATTTTTTCGGTTTTATCGGCCGGCAGGAGTTCGGCCTGGATTTCGTCAAACTTTAAGTCACGAGAGACCGCAGCCACGGTTTGACGATTGTCGCCACTTAAAAGAATGAGTTTGATCCCCATCTCTTTAAGGGTTTTCAAAGCGGATGCGGCGCTGGGACGAAGTTCATCGCCAAAACCCAGAAGACCGACAACACTTTTCTCTTCGCCCACCAGAATGGCGGTCACTCCCTGTTCGGCAAGGCGAGCAATGCGGTCGCAAAGATCTTCCTGGACTGCGATCCCCTGCTCAGCCAGAAATCTCACATTGCCTGCAAAAACAGCTTTGCCGTGGCAGATCCCCTGAACCCCGAGGCCGGGATGCACCTTGAAATCGGCAATCGGGTCAGGACGAAAATTTATCTTTTCCGCAGCCGTCACCACCGCCATCCCCAAGGGATGCTCCGAAAGATTTTCCAGAGAAAAAGCCAGTTGCAGTAAGCGGTCTCCAGTCCAACCCGGCTCCGCTTCAATTGCCCTCAAACTGAGGGTTCCGCTGGTTAAGGTGCCGGTTTTATCAAAGACCACCGTCGTCAAACGATGCACCCGCTCGAGAACCTCTCCTCCTTTCAGAATAATACCCTGACGGGCGCCGATCCCGGTACCGACCATGATGGCGGTCGGCGTCGCCAGACCCATGGCACAGGGACAGGCGATAATCAGCACCGAAACCGCATGGAGCAGAGCCTGATTGAAGGTGGACTCAGGCACGAGAAAATTCCAGACCAGAAAGGTAATCAGGGCACACCCCAGAACCACCGGCACAAAGACCCCGGCTACCTGATCGGCAAAACGCTGAATGGGCGCTTTACGGGTCTGAGCTTCATCGACCAGTTTAATAATCTGCCCTAAAGTCGTATCGGCCCCGATCCGGGTAACTTTGCAAATAAACGTTCCCAACTGATTCAGGGTGCCGGCAAAAAGTTCATCGCCGGGCTCTTTACGTCGGGGCCGGCTTTCCCCGGTCAACATCGACTCATCTATACTTGAAGTTCCGGTCAACAACAGGCCATCAACCGGGAGCCGTTCGCCGGGACGAATCTGAATCTGATCGTCAGGCTTCAAAACTTCGACCGGCAGCTCGATAAATCCGCCCTCTTTTACCACGCGAGCTGATGGCGGCTGCAGGGCGATAAGTTGACGAATCGCCTGCGAAGCTTGACGCCGGGCCCGAAATTCGAGTAAACGCCCTAACAAAACCAGGGCGACAATCATGGCGGCACCATCGAAATAGAGAGGTGGGCTATTATTGAGATTAAGAGAGGTTTCAGGGCCCGGACCGGAGGTCACAAAACCGGGAAGCAGAAAGATGAGAACGGAATAGCTGTAGGCCGCCAGCGAGCCCAGAACCACCAGGGTATTCATATCCGCCGCCCCCTGGCGCAAAGCACCATAAGCCGCCCGGAAAAAACCGGCCCCGACCCAGAAGAGCACCACCGAGGTCAAGCCCCAGGCCCCCGCGTTCAGTAAAAATGAGGGCACAAGGCTTAATCCGGGAAGCAGCCCGGGCATTGAAACAACCATCACCAAAATGCTCAAGCCAAGGCCGACCAAGACCTTAACGGTCAGAACCCGCTCCTCCCGAGCCTGTTCCTCTTCCGCAACTGAAAGCGAACGGCTGGCGGCTTTTCCCTGATAGATAAATCCGGCTTTTTCAATTGCGGCGGCAACGGCGACAAGGTCTATCGCCGACTCTTTATCCGGCAGCAGAAGGGCGCGACCGGTCGCCAGATTGACCCGGGCCTCTTCAACCCCGGCAACTTTTCCCAACACTTTTTCGACCCGCCGCACACAGGCGGCACAGGTCATGCCGCCAACGGCGATGGTTTCATGAGCTCCTTCAGAAGAGTTCATAACCGGCGTCATCAAGTTTCTGGGCGAGCAGTTGTCGGTCGATTGCAACTTCAGCCGCAAAACTCACTTTTCCTGAGTCAAGGTCAACCACCACCTCACTGACACCAGCAAATTCTCTTAAAATATCACTCACGGCTTTAACGCAGTGCTGACAGGACATGCCTTTGACAATAATGGTCTCCTGCATAACTCCCCCATCTTATTGACTCAATACAAAGATTTATATTTGCTCACGCAAAATATCATAACCGACCAAGAAATTCAAAGCAACGCCAGCCGACAAAAACCTACGCTAAATAAAATTATTGCACTATTGCATTATGTTATTGTGCGACAGCTTCCTTGATTGTCATCCAATCTTTGCCTCAATGTCACAGTAGAGGTTTTATGGCTAAGGCCAAACTCTTCTGACAACCATTGAAAAAGTGGTCCGCATTGGGGATTTCGCTGAAATGAGCCTGAGGATTCCAGGCATGGGTCAAAGGCTTAACTTGATAAGGAGGTGCGATCTCATCATTTTCACCAGCTACGACAAGCCATAGATCCGGTAATTTAATGGTTGCTGAGAAATCCATCATTGCCACCGGCGGTGCCACCATAATTATCCCCAGGCCGGATATACGATCTGCGGCGATGGCCTGATAGATAATCCAGGCTCCAAACGAGTAGCCGGCCAAGTAAATCTCCCCAACCCCTTGAGTTCTCAGATAGGCGACCGCAGCAAGCAGATCATCAACCTCGCCCCGACCTTCGTCATACCTCCCCTGACTGGCACCGACCCCGCGAAAATTAAAACGCAGGGTTGACCAGCCGGCCGCTTGAAAAACCTTTGCCACACACTTAACTACAGGATTATTCATCTCGCCGCCATAGAGAGGATGCGGATGTGTTAACACCACTCCCGAAGTACCCAATCCTTTTGTCAACAAACCTTCCAGAGAAACTGGAGCCTTAATCGTAATCACTTCTTCGAACATCAACGAAAGCCCCCTTTACGGCTGATAGCCACATGAAATCGGTGTATGTCAAACGCAAGAAAAACTTACCCTAACGAGTCAAAACCAGATCACCCAGCTGCACGTCAAGGTGCTCAGCGACCACCGCACATTTCGCTTTGAGAAAGAAAAAGATCGGGGCTGCAATTTCTGACAGGGTTTCGTAGTTCCCCTGCCCTTTGCTGACAATCAGAGGAGCGTTATAAAAGAGGTTGAGAAATTCAGGACTGCAGAGCTCAAGTACGGTTCCCGGAGCCGAACAGCCGGAAGAAATGATTTCAGCGCAGTCATTAAGCCCGGCCGCCAGCGCATCGTCGAGGACCGCATCGTTGATAATCGGTTTTTCCCGCACGACATAGGTAACCGGAACCTCGGCCACTCTGACAATGGTTTCAATAAAAAGGCGGTCCATCACCGTCTCTCCAGTATTGTCACCAAGATAGAGGAGCCATTCCGCCTCTTTAAGAGCGGCAAAAAACTTATCCTCTTCCCAGCGGCCGAAAGCCCCGCGGTCGACAACCCGGTCAAGTTCAGCCCCGAGATCAAACTCTGAAGCCACCCCGAAATCGATAACGTTGCCGGCCACGGCAAATTTTGCGGCCAGGCTTAAAGGAGATGATGAGAGTTCCACTCTTTTTTTCAAATCGGAATAGAGGGCCAGAGCTTTATCAGTGCTCTCCTGCTTGATCGCTTTAAAAGGGTCCCGGCACCCGGCATAGCGGGCGATCATTTCGTAAAGCCGGATTGAGGTCTGCGGCGGCGGGTCTTCCAGATTGAAATCGGCAAAACCGCCGGCAAATTCGCGCAGCATTGACATCGAGTCGGCTTCCGAAATTTCCAGCAGCCGGCCGCAACGGACAATCTGGTTCATAAAACAGGGCAGACAATCTAAATAGGTTTTCATAATATGTTTATCACTCTCACTTATGATGCCATAACGTCATGACAATACCGGAAAAAATCATGACAATTCCGACGCCATGAAACCAGAAAAAACTTTCACCCAGAAAAACGATCGCCATGATGGTCCCGAAAACCGGCATCAGATGAATAAAAAGGCCGGCGCGATTGGCGCCGATCAGTTCAATGCCGCGGTTATAACAGAAATAGGAGACGATTGAAGGAAAAATTGAGACGTAAGCAATCGTCAACAGGGTCGGACCATTCAAGGTCAGGCTCTTAACCGTCAAGGTCTCCCGGATATAGAGCGGCAACAGCATCAGGGTGCCGGTAACAAAGGTAAAAGTGATAAAACTTAGAGGATGCAGAGTTGGACGCTTACGCAGCATTACTGAGTAAACAGCATAACCGATGGCCGCGATAAAGATTAGAATATCGCCGCGATTAAGTGAAAGTGTGCGCAGCACCTGGAAATCACCCCGGGCAATGACCAGCACCACCCCGGCCAGGGAAAGGGCGACTCCCACCCCCTGCAGATGGTTGATTTTATCGCGAAAAAAAAGAAAAGAGAAAAGCATGATCAGCACCGGCATCGTCGACTGAATCAAAAAGGCATTCAGCGCCACCGTCGACTGGAGACCGGTATAGAGCAGCGTATTAAACATCGCCACTCCGGTCAAAGCCAGAAGCAGAAGCAAAGGCAGATGCCGCCTAATAATCGGCCAGTCCTCTTTCAATTTAGGCCAGCCGAAATAGAAGATCAGGATCGAGGCCCCGGCCCAGCGCCAGAACGAAAGGGCTACCGGCGGCACATCAAGCCGCATGAAACGGCCGACAATGCTGTTGACCGACCAGAAAAAAACCGCCATCGTCAAAAGCAGATAGGGATTACCATAGAGTCGTCGAAAAATATTTTTCAAACCTTTAAATCCTTAGTTTAACTGCAAATTGTTAAGTTTCTGTTTGAACAGCTTAAGAGCTTAAGAGAGTTATCACAATATTGCAATAAGTCGTACAACAAATTCAAAATTGCGTCAAGATTACAGGCAAAAAGATTTACCGGATCCTCCTCTTGCACTGTTGCCCCAGAGTATGCTTTTGAAAATCTGCGGCATTCTCTTTTCAGTCGGCGGGGCGATTACGGTGATCTCGCGGGGTGATTTTGGTGGAATATTAAGAGGAGGTCTCGGTCTCGGAGAGTTTTATCTTCTGCTCTGCGTTTTGAGCTGGGCCAACTATTCGGTTATCGGCAAAGTTGTAATGAAAAAGCTTTCGCTCCGATCCTAACCCTTCTCATCAAGCACACTTCTAACCTTTTCGGCGAGTTCCATTTTCTGGAAAGGTTTTTTCAGATAACCCCGAACCCCCAGGCTCCGAGCATTTTCCGGACTGATCAAGGGACTGAAACCAGAGGAGATAATAATCGGCATCTCCGGTCTGATGTTCAATATTTTCCGAGCCAGCTCGACCCCATTCATACCCGGCATAGTCATATCGGACAGTACCAGATCAAAGGCATAAGGATTTTTCTGAAAAGCCTCAAAGGCTTCAAGGCTGCTGGAAAAGGCAGTCACCTGATAGCCCAACTGTTTGAGCTGGCGTTGCTCAATAATTATGATCGCCTCTTCGTCATCAACGGCGAGAACCCTCTCCCGACCCCGGGGCGCCTCGGCATTCGGCTTGTCTATGCTCTGAGCTTTAACCTCAGGCAGGGCCAGCAGCCTGATCTTAAAGGTGGTGCCCCGGCCCGGTTCACTATAAACCGAGACAGTGCCGCCATGATCATTGACGATACCATGCACAACCGCCAACCCCAGACCCGTGCCTTTACCTTTCTCCTTTGTCGTAAAATAGGGGTCAAAAATGTGTTTGATGTCCTTTTCCGCAATCCCGATACCGCTATCGCTGACCTCCATCTGCAGATAGCTGCCGACCGGCAACCCGGCAAAGAGTGCCTGATCTTCCGCTTTAATAATCAGGGGCTGCAACGAAAAACGGATAATCCCGTTTTCGGTTCCGGCCATAGCCTGACGGGCGTTGGTAGCCAGGTTCATGATCACCTGATGCATCTGAGTGGCATCGGCCACGACGACACCGCAGTTATCGGCAATATCCTCTTCAAGCACAATTGAACTCGGCAGGGAGGCGCGCAGAAGTTTAAGAACTTCCTTGAGAACGGTCTGCATCTGCAGCGGTTTCTTCTCCGGGCTGCTCTGACGGCTGAAGGCCATAATCTGCTGAATCAGTTGCGTGGCCCGTTCGGCACTTTTAAGCACCTGCTTAAGATAAGCCCGTCCCGGATGCTCAGGCGCAATAACATTTTCAGCCATTTCCGTATAGCCGATAATACCTGTCAGGATATTATTGAAATCGTGAGCAATGCCGCCGGCCAGGGTCCCGATAGCCTCCATCTTCTGCGACTGCAGTAACTGCTCCTCAAGCTTTTTCTGAGCCGTTATATCCTTGGCGAAATGAACCACACCTCTAACTTCTCCATCAGAACCCTTCAGCGGAGAAACCGTAGTCAGAAAAATCTTATTAAGTTTACGATTATGAATCTCGCCCTGGAAGTCCATATTCGTAACCAAGGCATCGGCTACCGGACAATCGGGACAGGGCTCGGACAGACCTCGAAACAGTTCGTAACAGTATCGGCCGACGGCCGCTTCCGGGCTCACCTTAAACATGCGGGCCGCCGCTTGGTTGACCCGTAAAAGCCGATGATCAAGATCCTGCACCGTAACTATATCGGAAATTGCATCAAAGGTTCTCCGCCACTCATCCC
>JAFGVI010000017.1 GCA_016938065.1 Deltaproteobacteria bacterium
GAACGATTATAGAACGTTATACTATACGACCTGCAATTTAATTGTCAAGCTATTTTTCCCGAATTTATTAGGAAAAATTAAGTAATTGCATAAAATCATCGCAAAACTGCGGTTTAGCCCGTTTCTTAACCTATTATCATTGATAAGTTTTCTTGACCTGCTCAAGCCGGTCAAGAAAAGGGCGGCTGACAAAAACCGAGTCATCCTCCTGGAGAATGACATGCGGAGTGATAAAAAACATCAACTCCACACTATGAAATTCTTTTCCTTCATAGCCCACCAGATAGCGTAACCCAGGTACCCGGGAGAGCCAGGGCACACCACTGTAGCCTTTACTGCGTTTCTGCTGAATGAGCCCGCCGATTACCACAGTTTGCGCATCCCCGACAGAGAGAATACTTTCCGCTACCCTCTGCGAGAAGATTGGTGAATTAATCCCCTCAATCGTCTTGGTTGAAAGCTGGCTCACCTCCTGCTTAATCTCCATACGCACCATCCCGTTATCATTAATGTGTGGAGTAACGGTCAGGAGGATACCGACGTTACGATATTGAATGGTTGTATCGGTGGTCTGCGCGGTTGAGCCCGAATCGGTGGTTCGATAACTGGAGGTAACCGTAGGCACATCCTCCCCGACATCAATCCTCGCGGTTTCGCCGTCAGAGGCTAGAATCTGCGGGGCCGAGAGAATATTGACCCGGTTGTCATCGGCCAAAGCCCGAACTATCGCCTTGAAACGGGTCGAATTATCAATCAGAAAACTCAGTCCCGAACCAATCAGGGTATCGCCGCTGCCGCTGACCAGACCGAGACCGGAATCAACCCCCAATTGACCGCTGGCCTTAGCACTGCTGAGACCATTCATCAAATAGCTCCACTCAATACCGAGTTTATTGGTCTCATCCAGCGAAACCTCGGCAATCGTGACCTCAATCAGCACCTGTTTGGGATAAATGTCAAGTTTTTCTATTACCGGTTTGATCTTGCGATAGTCGTTGCCGGTCGCGCGCACCAGGATGGAGTTGGTAGTCTCATCCACCACAAAGGTAACTTCGCCCTCCAGCGTACCGCTAACGGCTGAACCCCGCTGGGCTTTAAGTTTTTCAGCCGCTTCCCGCTGCTGCCGTTGATTATCCAGTATCGTCTTGGCCAGCGGTTGATTTTTATCCTTGGTCTTATCGTCAGCTTTCTTAGTACCACCGCTGAAAAGACCTTCAAGCACAGCCGCTATATCCGTGGCAACCCCATTCTGGATATAGTGAACAAAAATGTCCTCGGCCATTGAGTCCTGATTGAGTACCGGAACCTCGCGATCAAGTTCCGCCACCCACTCATCTACCAGAGCCAAAGACTCAGCGTCCCGCGACAGAGCCAGAATAATATTAACCCGCGGCAACGCCATAAAGCTTAAGGACGAATTAAGATTACTCTCCTTACCCGGGGCCAAACCGTAAACCCCGACCAGCTTTTCCAGCTCCTTAACTAAATCTTCGGCATTAACATACTTCAGCAAATAAACTTTCTGTTCAAGCCCGGCGAGAACACTGACATCGAACAGGATCAGCAGACGCGAAACCTTGGCCAGCACATGACTGTAGTCACAAACGAGCAAAACTCCGCTCGGCTCATGCACATAGACCTGGGCTCCTTTGCTTAAATAGGGTTTAATAATATTAACAAACTGAGCCCCGGGGAGATAGTTTAAACGATAAGCGCGAATTACTTTACCGCGCGCATTTTCCGGGTCGCCAGGTAATAACAGCTCCCCGGCCTCAGCCGCCGCCGGCAGAGAGGCTTGCGGCATGACCTCCCAGAGCGGCCCGCGCTGCACCATAACCGCCCCATTCATGGACAAAACCCCTCGCAGAAGTTCAAAGATCTCGTCACGATTGAGCTCGGCATTGACCTCCAGGGTTACCTTGCCGCCGACCCCTTGATTGATTGCATAATTTTCCTTAAGAATCTCCATAAAAAGCCGCAAAACTTCGACAAGATCAGCATCATCGAAATTGAGGCTGACGAGTTCTCGACCTTTGATCTGGCCTTGAATCGGAGACCCGGTACCGGCAGCTGAATTTACGGCCCCAGCTGAAAATTTTTTCAGACGACGATTAAACTCCTCTTCCTGCAGATCGAGTTTGTGCAACAGCTCCGCGGCTTCATCAACCTCCGGCAGCGCGATTTCAGGCTCAACAGCCGCAGCCTTGGATACTTGGGTGGGCGAAGGCCGCCCCTGCAGCAATCCGCCCGGCGGCAGGGCTTCATCACGAACCGAGGAACGCAGCATCGTGCAGGAGACCAGCATCAGCCCGCAGCCAACCATCAGCAGCGTTTGCAACGCAAATTTATATTTGTGTCTTGTTTTCAAGCCATCACTCCATCCTCAAAAGTTAAGGATCAGCACCTTACCTAAGGGCTATGCCCACATTGGAAATTAATTTTTCTCTTACTGTGCGTTAACGCGCCCGCTTATAGACCGGGCCAAAGGGGGTACTGTGCTTCTTCAATTCACCTTTCGCGACCAGAGCATCCTTCTCTTCAACCGAAAGCTTGCGGATATCCTTGGCGCTCAGTGCAACTGAAGGCGCATCACCTTCTTTTCCGGGTGGCGACGCCGGATTTTCCGGAGTCGCCACCGGCACAGGTGCTACTGTTACTGCTGCTTCAACCTGAATGTTTTTCTGGTTGTCGGTCTGAACCGGGCGGCGCTGCTTATTATCGTAAAGACTGACGCTAAACTCTCCGCCCCTTTCATCTTTCAGGGTAACGCTTTTTGCCTGAACCTTAAGCAAGGTATAAACCGGGGTCTGGCGGCGAGCGGAATCACCGTCCGCCTCATCTTTGGCCTGCTCGCCTTCACCGAGGAGGACTTTTCCCTGGCGAAAACGCTTGAAATTAAGCATCGCTTTCTTGACGGAGCCGGAGAGATAGGTTCCGTAAAGCACCACATCCCGGCGGACGGGTGCAGCAACTTCCGGGGCCGGCGAATCCTCTTCTTTGTTTTCCGCCGGCGGCTGCGGCGGGGCCGGCGGCTGCCAGGCCGTACGGTCGGCAGCGAAAAGATTCTTGTCGACAACCACCGCGTAACGCCCTGCCCCAACCTCGGATTTCACCAGTTTCGAATTTAACTCTTTAATGACAGCCGGTGCGGCCGTAGGGACAGCAGCCGGAGTTGCGCCGCCCTTAAACACAATTTCACCACCGGAATGGTGCTTGTAGGTGTAGCGATCAAACACCAGCACCACCAACCCCAGGAGCAGAAAGAGCAGACAGAGCCCAGCCCGCGATGGAACCCACTTAATCATCTAATCTTTGCCTTTAGCCTGAAAACCATAACAAGAAAAATTTTACCATCAAACTGTCAGGGCCGTCACTACGGCATCCAGATAGTAGAAACGTTTCTCCCGGCGGCTGATGTTCTTTATTTCAACCTCCTGAAGAAAAATAAATTTGGGATTATTATTTATTTTAAGCAAAAAATCCTTAACCGCACCAATTTCAGCCCGACAGCTCAAACGCAGACGCAACATCTTGATGCCATCTTTTTTTACTTCCGGCAGAACTTTTGTCGTTCTCACATCAACCGCGCTCTCCCGGGCCAGCGTCTGCAGCAGGTTTTGAAACTGAACCTCAGTCAAGGTCGGTGTTTCACCCTGAATCAGGTGCGCGACCTTAACTTCCTGATCAAATTTCCGCAAAGCCTGATCCAGCGCCGCAAACTCCTGCTGCCGGGCAATCAGACGACTGAACTTCTCATACTGAAGCGTCTTCAGGGCAATTTCATCATCCAGGGCCTGATTCTGAGCCCGATAAAAACCTAAGCCGGCACGCCCGACGACCAGCAGCAGCAAAACCCCGGCAAAGGCCAGCAGGATCTCGCGGCGCTTGAGAAGATCGACTAAAGCTTGCAGGTTAACCATAAACCCTACTCCAGATCAACGACAATTTTAAAGGTTTCACTGTTCCCTTGCTTGACCACCGGGGAGTCGAAGTGAACCTCCTTGAAAAGAGGCGAATCTTCGAGCGCCTTAACGACTGCGGTGGCCGAGCCCGAAGTTCCCTGAAGATGGATTTTACGCCCCTTGATTGCCAGGGAATCAAGCCAGGTATCCTGCGGAATCAACTCCGTCAGCTCCTTCAGCAGATCAATAGTCACCGACTGCTCGCGCACCACCCCGGCAAGCGTCTCAAAATAGCTGATCGATGTTTGATTCTGTTTTCTGATGCCGCTGAGCTTATCAGCCTCAAGACTGACGACAGCCAGTTTCTTTTCCAGTTTCTGCAGATTACGCCGTTTGCCTGACAGGACAGCCAGAGGTTGTCCGATAATGGTAAGCAACAGAAAAAGAGCCGCTGCCGCCTCCAGTTTAAACCAGAGCCGCCGCCGACTGAGAACCTGCGGAGAAATCAGATCGATACTGTAAGGAAAGCCGCTCCAGTCGAGATTCAGGCTGCTCGGCAAACTACTGATTGCAGAAATAAGCAGTGCCGGGCGCAACTCAACCAGACTTGCAGCCATACCGGCCGCACTCGACCATAAATAAACTTTATTGAGCTTCTGCCCCCGATTCTCCGCCAGTGGAAGGTTCCGCGATAGAAAACCGACCCCGGAATCATCCTCGACTATCCCCTCCCAGGCCTGAAAATTCACCGCCTGCCCATCAAAAAGGAGCATTTCCCGATGCCCGGAGCCGCCGCCAAGATAGAGGCCGGGCTCACGCATCATCCAGGCCAAAAGAAAAAGGGCCGGAAATACCGCCGAAAGATTAAGCCCGACTGCCGTAAATGCGGTCAGGTAAGACTGAACTCGCACCCGGGCCGCCAAAGTGACGCTGACCACCAGCCGCCCATCCTCCTCATGGCAGCGATAACACCAGTAAAGTCCCGCAAGATCATGCGGCACATGCCGCATCAACTCATAGCCGACTGCGTCTTCGAGATTTTCGGCAGCGGCCAGCGGCAGGGTGAAATGCACAATCGTAAAAAGTTCAAGAGGCAGCCCCAACAATAAAAGATCATCCGCCCGTGGCGGCGCATCACTCTGCATCGCCGCCACCGCCACCCCGAAATCATCGGGCTGATCAAGAGCGTACTCTTTCTCCTCGACAACCCGGGCGTGTCCGCTGAGACTGCGCCGCAGCCTGAGAAAGAGCACTCGCTCCTCCTCAATCAGCAAAATTTTAGTCTCCGGCAGCCAGGGGAAATTCATGGATCCAACTATGCAAAGTTTACGCGTTTTTTCCGCAGTTTAAATGTTCTCTATTTTTTTTCATTCAAGGCAAAAACCTGCCGATACCAGTTAGCGGCCTCGCCCTCCCGACCGGCTTCGGCTGCACTTATAGTAACATATTCAGAGTCGGTAACCGTAAAATACTGCATCAGTAAACTGAAATACTCGGGTGGAATCAATTCACTCAACTCCGCCAGTCTGCTTATCGGGTTTACCGCCCGATAGGCCACGATTTCGTCGACAACCTCCTGAGGCAAACCTTCGACCAGAGCCAGAGCCGCTGGAGTACAACTGTTAATGTCAAGCTTATCTTCCTGCCCGTAAGGAGAAAGCAGGTCAATCAGACCGGGATGGCCGTTGCCGCCGGCATAGAGAGTAAACGTCACCCCTTTAATCAGCAAGAGCTCGTTTACTACATCAATCTCCCTATTCTTGCAACCATATTCCAGCCCCTGCTTTTCATAGTAATCACTCTCCGCACCATTGAGCCGGTGCAGACTGTCACTGTCCACCCAATCAAGAATTGAGTCGATAATACCATCCCGGACCTCTTCATCTACCACGCCGCAGGCCGCAATAACCCTTCGCCAGCGCTCAGGGCTCAGCCCTGAAAGTTTGAATTTACCGGCCTCACCTGCAATCCTGACATCAACTCTAACCCCCTCGATTTCACAAGGCCAGGGCTCATAGCGAGGATACCAGAGTTCTAACGGCTTGCCGCTGAGTTCTTCAACTTCAGCCTTGTTCGCCAGAAGAGAACGATTGGCACGATACTTCAAATATTCATGATAACCCTTGACCACTGCCGAGCGCAAGAGATAGTCATATTCGGCTCCGAGCCGCCGATTGCGGGCCGCCTCGGCATTGAGCCGGGCCGTTGTCGCATAATTTAAAGCGAGAATACCGAGCAGCAGGGAGATCCAGAATACCGCCAGCAGCGCAAAACCATCTTTATTGCGCAGAGTCATAGTTTTTCACGGTAGTCATTTTTTCTTTCCATCTTTTTTGCCGGGAAGTTGCGGCGGCGGAACCAGAGCCAGAAGCAGCGCCTGTTTTACCCCTTTCGGATTGTCATATCTGAAAAGAAGGTTTTCCGGCAGGGTATTACGACTCCAGTTGCGGCGTTCACCTCTTTCGAGAAGCGCCCTCTCATCAAGCTCGCCTTCGGGCAGATTCAACTTTTCCGGATCAACCACAACGTCAATGGCGGCATTGGTCAAACCGTCGAGAACAAGCAATGAAGCTTCGCTAAGCCTCTCACTGACAACCAGACTCTTATCCGGTGCGTCCTTAAAATCCCACAGAGCCTCCACGAGAAATTTTTTCGGGCCCATCTCTTTTGCCAGATAGAGTGACTGCCCCTCTTTTGCCTGACTCTCCTGCAGATAGAGACAGGCGAAATAGAGTCCCTCGGCAGCACGTTGCCGCGCCCCATAACCACTGGTTGTAACATAAAAAAGAGCGCTGGGCCCCACGGCAAAGAAAAAGCCCTCACCTTTTTCCCAGCTGAAACTGTAGGGCACCAGATTCTGCAGATCGTCATCGAGAAGCCGGGCCAGAACCGCTTCATGTTCACTGAATCCGCCTTTAACCTGCTGCCTGGTCCAAATCCTTCCGGCATTGGCGAAAGCCAGATAGAGAACCATAACCACCAGCGCCAGAATGGTCAGGGCAATAACCATCTCAATCAGGGTAAAACCCTGCGGCGCGGGCCCCTTAAGAGAGATGTTCTTTTTTAAAATCATCAGTAAAATATCCGGGCCTCACCTGCTGATAGGCAACCAGTCTGAGGTGGCGGCCGGGGTGCCGTAAATCCTGCAGAACGAAGACCAGACGGTAGAGCTCACTGGTCCAGCGCAGGTTCAGGGTTTCATCCGTGACGGTTTCATCAGCTGCAGGCTGTACATCGACCGGCTCAAGACGTAAATTCCAAGAGAAGTTATCGCTTGTGCCCGACCAGGGAAATTCCTCTTTTCGCACATCGCGAGCCCGCAGAAGGGCAAAGGTCTGACGGCCCCGCACGATTATTTCATCAAAGCCCCGAGCCCGCTGCTCCAGTCGCAGACTGCCGCCAAAGAGCTGAAAAAATGTGGTAACCGTGAGACCGACGATCAAGACCGCAACCATCATCTCCAGCAGCGTAAAACCGCGCTCACCGCTTCCCGGCATCATCACTAACCCGCTCCTCAATCCTGACCTCACCGGTCAGAGGATCGATCTCAAGAAAAGCCGTCCTGCGACCGCCGTGAATTTCAAGCGGGCCCCCGGCTGCACCCCCATCGGCGTAAAACGCAACCATGTCAATTTGCGCTTTTTCCCTACCGACATCAACCTCGGTCGCCGCTCTCGCTCCGACACCGGAATCAAGCTGCGCCTGCTGCTCCTCAGCCAGAATAAACTCTACCCCATCAGTGAGCTTTACCCGTTTACCCCGCAGACTTTCACTGAAGCTGTGCTGCTCAGAACTGTAGCGACAGATATTGGTGCGCCGTTCAAGCACCGCATAGCTCCGAGCTGCTTTTAGAAAAACGTGCAGTTCACGAAGATTGCTGCGCCAGTTGAACGTTTCGCGCTGACGATAATTAATACCGAGAAAAAGGCTCATCCCCATGGCCATAATCGCAACCACCACAATCAGCTCAACCAGAGTAAAAGCTGAATCAGATGAACACTTTTTCATAGAAAACCATATATTATCGAAGTTTTCGCGCCTTCAATCAGTTTTCCCAGCTGTTGATATCGGCATTATCGCTATCCCCGCCGGACTGGCCGTCGACCCCGTAGGAAGAGAGGTCGTAATCGCCATGGTCACCCGGACTTTTGTAGACGTACGGATTGCCCCAGGGATCATTGGGAATATCTTTGGGCAGGTAGGGGCCCTCCCAATTATTGGCCCCTTCGGGTTTAACCCTTAAAGCCTGAAGCCCCTGTTCGGTGGTGGGATAGGTATCATTGTCGAGGCGATAGGAGTCGAGCGCCGTACCCAACAGCTCAATCTGGGCCCGAGCCGTCTTACGTTTGGCCCCACCCACTTTTTTGAACATCGTCGGAGCCACCAGAGAGGCGAGCAATCCAATAATGACCATAACAATCAGCAACTCAATCAGAGTAAACCCCCGACTGTTTAAACTTCTTCTGTGGTTTAAAGTTTCTTCCAGCATTAAAAATCTCCCTGATATTCCATTAAAAACACACCCTTTAACCAAGATGGTACGCTATTAAACAGCATATTGCATGATGATGACAAGTTAGAAATTCATAATTCGTAATTATAATTTTCACCCGCCCAATTCATTGACACTGAAGATGGCCATCAACATTGAGACCACAATCGCCCCAATCACCAGCCCCATAAAGAGAATCACCAGAGGCTCAAAAAGTGAGGTTAAAGCCTTGATTGTCACTTTCAGCTCACGGTCATACATCTCTGCCAATTTATCAAGCATCTCATCCAGATGTCCGGTCTCTTCACCCACCCCGATCATATGCACCGCCAATGAGGGAAAAAGCGGATCCGCAGCCAGCACCTGCGACATAACCGCCCCCTGACGCAACTCTTCCTGCAGATAAGAGATCTTCTGCTCAAGAATCCGGTTGCTGATGACGCCGCTGACCACCTGCAGGGCTTCAAGAATCGGTACGCCACTCGCCAGCATCGCCCCCAAGGTGCGAAAAAAACGGGCCAGATCCATCTTGACGAAAATGCCGCCGATTCCCGGCAGACGCAAAATAAGGCGATCTACCAATAACCGACCTCGAGCATGGTGATAAAAACGCCGCAGCGCATAGATCGCACTCCCGATCCCCAGGCCCAGAGCCCACCACCAGGCCTGCATAAAATCACCACAGGCCAGCATTACCCGGGTAGCCGTCGGCAAAGCCACCCCCATATCGGAAAAAATAGCGGCAAATTTGGGCAGAACAAAGGCCAGCAGCAGAACGATGGAGGCGCCTGTAGTCACCGTCAGAACCAGGGGATAAACCATAGCCCCGATCAAAAACTCCTGCAGCTCCCGGATCCCGTTAAGATAGAGCGCCAGACGGCCTAAAACCGCATCAAGAATCCCCCCGCTTTCGCCGGCTCGAACCATCCCGACAAAAACCGGTGGAAAGATGCGAGGATGACTGCGTAGAGCCTCCCAGAAGGTGCTGCCCTCTTTAACCTGCTCCCGCAGACTTTCCATAACCCGACTGAAAAGCGGCTTTTCAATTAGTTCAACAAGAATTACCAAGGCCCGATTCAAGGGAACACCGGCCCGAAGCAGCAACCCGAGATCGTCGGCAAATCCGGCCAGCTCTTTGACGCCGGGCCGACGCCAGGGCAGATTGTCCAGCCAGCCGGAAAAATTGACCGATGATTTTCCGGCCTTGCGTAAAGTTCGACTACGCGGCTTAAAAAACGCAGCTTTCTTAGCCGGGGATGTGACTTTGTCAGCCCCGCCATCCAGGGCCACAATGCGGAGGGGAATCAACCCCTGACGCTGCAGCAGAGCCGCCGCCTGACGCTGATTAAGAGCCGGTAAACTACCGGAACTGATCGTGCCCCCGGCATTTGTCGCTTTATAGCTGAATTGCCGCATGTTTAGGCTCCGCTCACGCGAACCACCTCTTCGAGTGAAGTAATCCCGGCCCGAACCTTGGCCCAGCCATCTTCACGCAGAAGCGTCATCCCATTTTTTACAGCATGTTCGCGCAAAAGCAGCGAACTTTGACTTTTCAGAATAAGTCCCCGAACGGCATCGGTCACCGGCAGCAGCTCAAAAATGCCAACGCGCCCGCGATAACCGCTGAAGGAACACTCTTTACAGCCTTTGGGTCGATAGATCGGCGCCTCCGGACTCGCCGTAAAGGGCAGCTGCAGACGCTTGACCAGAGCGGGCTCAGGAACAAAAGCCTCTTTGCAGACCGGACACAGCACCCGCACCAAACGCTGGGCCATAATCCCGACCAGCGAAGAGGAGAGGAGATAACCCTCAACCCCGATCTCGACCATCCGGGTCACGGCTCCCGCCGCATCATTGGTATGCAGGGTGGAAAAAACCAGGTGCCCGGTCAAGGCGGACTGAATCGCAATATCGGCGGTCTCGCGATCACGAATCTCACCAATCAGAATGACATCCGGATCCTGCCGTACAATTGAGCGTAAACCACTGGAAAAATTGAGGCCTGCCTTGCTGTTAACCTGAACCTGATTAATCCCGTTAAGTTCATATTCAACCGGATCTTCAATGGTAATAATCTTTTTATCAATCGCATTAATGGTATTCAGGGCGGCATAGAGGGTCGTCGTCTTGCCGCTGCCGGTCGGCCCGGTAACCAGAATAATGCCGTAAGGCAGGTGAATCATCTCCTCAAAAAGCCTGAGCTCGGTATCCGGAAAACCTAAGGTGCCTAAACTGAAAGAGATGCTGTTGCGGTCAAGAATACGCATGACCACACTCTCGCCGTAGACCGTCGGCAGACATGAGACCCGCAGATCGATATCCTTGCCGGAGATCTTGATCCTGATCCGGCCGTCCTGAGGCAACCGCCGTTCGGCAATATCCATACGCGCCATAATCTTGACCCGCGAAATAATTGAGGACTGGATATGCTTGGGCGGCATGGCATGTTCACGCAAAACCCCGTCCACCCGAAAACGAACCTGAAGATTCTCGGCCTGGGGTTCAATATGAATATCACTGGCCCCCTCTTCAACAGCTTTGGTGAGAAACTGATTGACGAGTTTGATAATCGGAGCTTCTGAGGCAAGGTCCCGCAAATGATCGACATCATCACCCATCTCCACTCGCGCCAAACCGGCCAGTTCTTTCGCCTCTGCTGAAACGACAGAATCAGCGACAGCCAGAAAGTGCCGCCGAATCCAAGTGGAAATTTTCTCCTCACGAGCCAGAAGCAGATCAATACGCCGCCCGGGAAAAAGCTGACGAAAGGTCTCTAAAACCAGATGGTCGTAAGGATCATTGACGATTACGGCCAGAGCTTCAGTACCCCCTAAGGGAAAACAGCGATGCTCTTCCAAAAAAAGCGGGGAAATATCCGTAAAAGGGGAGCTGTCGTAATCTACTGGAAGTTCACTAATCTGCCCGAGCTTTAACTCCTGTGCAACCAGAGCGAGAAAATCTTCCTCTGAAACCAGACCGGTACGAATCGCCAGCCGGTGCAAAGCCTCGCGCTCGCGCCCGCTGGGTTTGATTTTTTTGAGCTCGGCAGCGGAGAGCAGGCCCCGCTCAACCATTAACTCGATAATGCCGGCCATGCCCGCGCCTCCCCTAAAGCCAGCAGAAAAAAACAGAACATACGACTGTAAGCCATCTGCATGGGAAATGAAAAAAACATGATCACCGAAAAGGCCAGCAATGAAGCTGCCAGCGGCAAACGCCAATCCTCCCCCGCATCGTTCTCAACGGTCTCATAACGTAAAAGATAGAACTGCCGTCCCCAGAGCAATAAAAAGAGAAGTAAAGCCGGGATACCACATTCCGCCGCCAGTTGCAAATAGTCGTTATGGGCCTTGCGGACCTGGGTTTGATAGTTAAACAGGGGGTCTTTAGCATAACTCTTGTAATAAAGGGGATAGGTAAAGCGCCAATTGCCAAGGCCGACCCCGAAAACCGGGTTATCCCTAATCATCATCATGGTATTAGCCCAATGATAATAGCGAAACTCAAGCAACTGAACCACCCCGCCCTGTGCAAACTTATCGAAACTGCTTTTAACGCGTTTACGACTTTCCGGAAACACCATGACCAGTGAGGAGAGCAAAACCCCCAGCAAAAGAGCACAAAGCAAAACCCTTCCCCAATTTCGGGGCTGCAAAACGCGATCACTCCCTTTTCTTCTCAAACCAAGCCAGGCAAAAGGCAAAACCAACGCCTCAACCAGAAAAGCCAAAATTGCAGTACGAGAATAGTTCATGAAAAGAAGAGCCACACTCGCGAGAATCAACAATAAAAATCCAACCAGGAGAAACAGTTTCACAACTCCACGTTTCTCCCGCCACATACGCCAATGACGACAAAGCCCGAAAACAGCAAACGGCAGCACCATGGCGATATAATGGGCTGCCGGATTACGATAACCAAGGGTTGAAGCGGGACCGAGAATAGGCAATAGGAAAGGTACCTGCAAACCCACGAACTGAACAATACCAATGGGGACAAAAATAAGTAGAGAGACGATCAAACCATAAATTGCCGCCCAGCGCCGAGATGAACACGAAAAAAAACGAGCCAGCACTATGTACAAAACAGACAGAGCAAAATAACCGAACAGCAGCATAAAAGCCGGCGGTTTAAGCCGCGCCTGCAAACATGAAAAGGCCATGACGGCAAACCACAAGGACAAGAGCTTAACACTAGAGCTGGACAACAAAAACTTTCTCAAAACTGGAATAGATCCAGGCTCTAAACTCACTGACCAACAATAAAAACCAGCCAATAAAAAAATAAAGGCAATAATGAAATAAAACTTAGGCACATCATATAGGGTAAAATAAGGATGGCCGTCGGGAGCCAGGCCACTGAAAAAAATCAGAGGTGAAAGCGCGAAAAAAATAAAGATCAAACCCTCAGAAAACTTTTTTGTTAAAGCAAAAGAATTGAAAATTTGGCGTCCAGCTTTAGAATACTGTGAATTTTTTTTTAGAGCCCTTGTCACAATATCACATCCTTATTGTTGCTTTTTCAAGTTGTGTAGAGCTTTCTTGACTCGCTCATCTTCAGCATAGAGTTTGTGGCTGCGCTCAAAAAAATCTCGCGCAAGCTCCAACTCCCCCAACCGCAAAGCACAAAAACCGGCACTGGTAAGTAAATTTAATGAGTTAGGATCATGTTCAAGCCCGAGTAAATAAGCTGCCAGAGCGGCACGAAACTGGCCTTGCTGCCAGAAACCATTACCAGCTGTTAAAAAATCATCACCCATCCCAATATAGTAGCCGGGTTTGGTAATCCATTTCTGGTATTCTATCGTTGCCGCCCGATAGGTAGTTGTAGCCTCATGCCGTCTACCGGAAGAGAAAGCTCCTTCTGCGAACTTAAAACGCGCCTGCATGGTAACCATGGCTGCCCGTTTAGCAACACTCATGCTGCCGTAACAAATTACACCGACACTGAGAGAAAAAAAAAAGAGCGCGCTACAAAGGAAAAAATTTTTATTTAACATTCAGCCACCAGTACGCAGTTTCGGCGATTCCACTTTCAGCCCGATACGGTGCCCGCCAACCAAGCTCCTCGCTTAAACTCCTGTCAACCAACAGACTGCCAAAAAGCTTCGCTCCTAATTCAGGACAGCGAAACAGTGCTGCTCCGTACTTCAAGCAACTTGACGGAAGCGGACAAAGCCGAACCGAACGTCCCAAACCCTTGGACAACATGGTCGCCATCTCAGCAAGCGAGTAATCCCGATCGTCGGCAGGAAAGCATATCCGACCTTCAACCGAAGGTGAAACAACAGAAAATTCTATAAAATCTGTTAAATTAGCAATGTAAAGAAAACTGCGCCGGTTCTCCGGCAGCGCTACCGGCACAGGCCAGCCACACCTAAGCCAACCCAGAAGGGTGGCAAAATTACCTTTAACCCCGGGCCCATAAACCAGGGGAGACCTGATAATGATCAGGCCGAAACCTTTAGCAAACATTGAAATACGTTTCAATTCCTGTTCAGCTCGCCATTTACTTTCGGCATAGGCGCCCTGCGGCCGGGTCCGCCCCCTGTCCCCATAAGGTTGCGGAGACGCTGTCAGTTCACCTTCACCGTTTACCTTGATTGAACTGAGGAATATAAACTTTTTTACTCCAGCCGTCGCAGCCGCCCGCCCTAAGGCAACTGTGGCGTCAAGGTTATCATGAAAAAAAAGATCTGAAGAACACTCAGGCTGATCAACGCCGTGGGCCCGGCCAGCCAGATGAATGACACTTTCTACTCCCTCCAGCAAGGAGGGCCATGACAAAGGGCCAGCCAGGTCATCGACTATAACAACATCATCCAGGTCCTTCGCCAGGTCATCCGGCAAAGAGGTGCCGCCGCGACGCACAACTGCCCGCAAAGCATACCCTTGACCATGCAGGTGCCGGCAGAGGGCCGTACCGACAAAACCGGCGGCCCCGGTAATCAGGATTTTTTTTGGCTCGGCCATTTGTCCCCCAAAAGGTCGCGATAGACCGCAAACGTATCGTCTATTACTTTTTTGTCACTGAACTGTTTTTCCACTAATCGGCGGCCAGAAAGACCAAAATCCTGCCTCATACGCGCATCAAGAAGCAATCTCTCCAGAGCTGCTGCCAATTCGTCAACCGCACCGGGCTTGACCAGGAAACCATTTTCCCCGGCTTTGACAATCTCCCGGCAACCCGGCATGTCGGTCGCGACCAGTGGTTTGCCGCAGGCCGCGGCCTCCAGCAGAGTCACCGGAATTCCTTCACGATAACGGGTCGGGAGACAGACGATCGCTGCCTGCTGATAAAGAGCCGGCATATCCTTCTGAAAACCGAGCCAGCGCACATCGCCCTGACGATGCCAGAAGAGCAGACGGGAAACCGGAACCGCCGCCGGATTACTCAGATCCGGCATTCCGGCAAGCCAGAATTCAGCCCTCAGACCCTTCTTTCGCAAAATGCGCGCCGCTTCCACAAACTCCTTGATGCCTTTGTGCCAGAGCATCCGCGCGGCCAGCAAGACCACTAGAACTTCGGAATCGCGGTCCTGAGTTTTCGGCCGAAAGCGCTCAACGGCAACCCCGGAACCTAAAATCAGGACGGCTTTTTCCGGCTTGACAATTTTTCGGGCCAGAAAATGTTGCCGATCGTCCGGGTTTTCAAACAAAAATCTGATGGCGGAGTGTTTGCCGGCCAGACGGTAAGCCGTTTCAATAATCTTTTTAAGATATTTTTTGCGCCGGCCTCCGGCAATAAAGACAAACCCCAAACCGGTCACCGCATTTACCACTGCCGGCACCCATGCCAGGCGGGCCGCCAGCGACCCGTAGATGATCGGTTTAATCGAAACCTGATGGACAATATCGGGACGTAATCGTTTATAAAGTTTTACAAGATCAAAAAAGCCGGCCACCTCACGCAGCATGTTGCGGCTGGCACGACGCATTTTCAGAGGAAAGTGAGTAAAACCTAAAGCTTCAATCTCAGCGACCCGCGGCCCCGGGGCCGTGGCCACCAGTACTTTAAAGCCAACCTCCTGCGCCGCCACTGCCAGGGCTTTTCGATGAATCAAAAAAAACCAGTCATCCGTCACCAGAAAAAGGATTGTCGGCTGCATTCGTTCTAGTGAACTCGGCCTTGAAGGCATTCCTGTTTTAAGGGACAGGGGGCAGAGGGCAGAGGGCTGTAAACCGCTGCAATCCCCAGATTTACCAACAAATTTCCCCAGGATTTTCGCACAATATTCTTTAACCTCTGTTCGCCGACGACAACCGGTCAGCCATAAACGACGGATAAACTTGAGCAGCGACCAAACCATGGCACCGACGAATATTGAAAACGGAATCTGCCTTTGGCGCCAGACCGCAAGCAATGAATCAAGTTCCCCTCTCTCCATGCACCAGAGGGCCGCACTCAATCCACCAGCCCCGAAAGCCGGCTTGTGCATTGCCGTCAAAGCTAAATCGAGAACTGCGGCGCGTCCGCCAGCCCCGACCACACTGAGCCACAGATTATAATCTTCAGCGTAACGCCAGCCTTCGGGAAAACGTGAAGTAATTCCACGCCGCAGCATCACGCTCTGCGTCTTAAGCGAATTCGAATATAAAAGACCGATTAAGGTACATTCAAAAAACCTAACCTGCAAAGGTATCCGGGGAGCAAGTGTCTCAGGCGTACTGCAACGATGCCCGCAGAGAGTGATCTCGGGATGCTTCTCCATAAACGCGCATTGAACAACGAGTTTATCCGGATGCCAGGCATCATCAGCATCAAGAAAAGCGATTAAGGGCTGAGTGGCCCGCTCCCAACCATAATTTCGCGCCGTAGCCGGCCCCCGGTTCTTTTTCAGAGAGAACACTTTCAACCAGTGGGGGCCGTACTCTTTTACCAGTTGACTCAGAATTTCCAGCGTATCGTCATCACTGCCATCGTCGACAACAATAACTTCACAGGGCCTGCGCCTTTGAGCCGCCACCGAAGCTAAAGCCCGAGCAATGGTCGTTGCCGCCCGGTAGCAGGGAATAATCACCGAAACCGGTGCGATCTTTTCTGGTTCGGTAAACCCCGGCTCTAAGAAAAAGACCCCATTCCCAGCCTCACGAAAACTCATCATTCATCACTCATCATTCCCTACCACCCATTTCCAGGTCCGCTCAAGCCCTTCGCGAAGACTGCACTGCGGCTGCCAGCCAAGATATTTTCGGGCCCGATGACAATCAAGAAAATTTACCGAACTGTCACAGGCCCGACTCTCTTTGTAGCCGACAGTCACCTTACGACCTGTGACCTCCTCCAGCAAAGTAATTAAATGATTGAGAGTGCAGGGAGAACCGCTGCCGATATTAAAAAGCTTTTCCGAGGTCCGAATTTCACAGGCCAGTAAAATGGCTTTGATCAGATCGGCAATATAGAGATAATCCCGGGCAACGCTGCCGTCACCCCAGATTTCAAGGGCCTGACCACGTTTAATGCGTCCCAGAAACACGGCCACCGCCCCTTGCGCGCCACTGACCTTTTGGCGCTCTCCATAGGGATTGGAAATCCGCAAAACCGTATAATCAAGGCCATGCAGATGATTAAAAAGTCTAAGATACTTTTCGCCGGCGAGTTTGATAATACCATATGATGAAAGAGGCTCGGCAGGACTCTCCTCGCGTATCGGCAAAACCGAGACCGGACCATAGACCTGGCCCCCGGAAGAGGCAAAAACCACCTTTTTAACCCCTTGTTTTACCGCCAAAGTAAGCAGGCTGACCGTACCTTTAAGATTTGTCTCAATATCATAAAGAGGATTCTCGTTAGAGGAGGCCGGCAAGACCGTACTCACCAGATGCAGCACGAGATCGATACCGACAAGGGCTTCGGCCAAAACACCGGCATGCTCCTCGACATTGGCAAAATCTCCGTAACAGATCTCAATCCGGCCAAGAACCGTAGTCAGATTTGCCAGATCACAGCCCGGCCGCTCAAAGACCCGCACCTGGTGGCCGGCGGTGAGCAGCGCGTCAACCACATGTGAGCCGATAAAACCGGCGCCACCCAAAACCAGAAAGTTCATAGCATCTCTTCGTAAAAAGCTCTGTATTCCCGGTCAAGACCGGAAAGGGAAAAGTGATCAAGCATGCGCCGGCGACAGGCGAAAGCCATCTTTTGCCGTAACCGATCATCTGCCAGCGCTTTGATTGCGGAAACATACGCGGCACTATTGTCAGGCTCCGCCACGAGAAAACCACAATCCGGGGCTACCAGCTCAGCGCAGCCGCCGACCCCGGCGACAACCGGCACGACTTCCATCGCCATGGCTTGATAGAGAACCATCGGCACCCCTTCCCAATCTGAAGTCAAAAGCAGAATATCCGCTATCCGATACCAGTCCGGCAGCGAGGCCAAAGATTGCTCCCCGTACCAACAAACAAAATCCTGCAACCCTTGCCGCCGCAACTCGCGCAAAAACTCCTTTTTCTGCGACTCCAAATTGCCTTCGCCGATAACATGCATAAAAAAAACTACACCTTGCGCCCGCAGCGCGGCGGCAATTTCAAGCAGGCGCAGAGGCTGTTTCTGCCGATCCAAGCGCCCGATAAAGAGAAGATTCAACCCCTCCTGGCGCCGATGTGAGGCGATCGTCGCCGCCGCCGACCGCGCTGCCGGGTCGTAAAACATACCGTCAATGCGGCCATGAATAACCTTGAATTTTGTCCTGTCAATATAAGGGTAAAGCTCACCAATCTCTTTACCCAGTTCGGCATACTCAAGATTATATCGATCAATGAGATGATCATAACGCGGCGGCATCGTAAAAGCGTAACCGGTTCGTCGACCGTCGGGAAAGTAATCGAAACAGTGAAATTGAGCAACTACTTTAAGGCCGGGAAAACGCTCTTTAAGTTCGGGCAGAGCCAGAAAAGCCACTTCAGAGTTCATTATATGCAGAATATCAATCTTCTGACGAGCAATAAATTCGAGAAGAAACTCGGTCATTGCCGCCTGATCAAGACAGCCCAGCGCCGGCAGATCATAAATCCCTTGCGCATAATCGACAATTTTGGGCAACCAGCTGTTATCGCGCCAGAGGGTCGTAGCAAAATATTTTTCGCTCCACTCGGAGTTAAGCTGACAAAACCAGTCAACCGTCATCGTGTCGGCTCCGCCGGTAATCAGCCAGGGAGCGACATAGAGAATTTTTACTTTGTCCTTGCGGCTGCCGGATCGGAGCTCAGAAGATAACAGAAACCCCGAAGCCGACACTTCTTTTTGCACCGGCAAAAAATCTTCCACAAAAACTTTCTGCAAGGCATAATAAGCCTCAAGATAACTATAAACATAGTCTCTTTTACCCTGCAGATGATAATCTTCCGGCACATAAACCTGCAGACCGGCTCTTTGATTATAACTGAAAAAAGTCTGCCAACGCTTGTCAACCGTGACAATCAAAACTCTATCAGGGTCTTCAGGAATGGCTAAAAATGCAGGAAACAACCTCCAGGCGGCAAAAGAGACCCCGACCAGATCGAGCCAAAGCGCGCTTTTTTTCGCGGCTCCGGGCGGCGGCAGAAGATTGGTCAAAGCCCCCGTCACCTGCCAATGTTGCCGGGCTCGCCGGCGCAGATCGCGCTCGTGATTAATTATATAACCCAGATGCAGGGCCTGAATACGTTCTTTGGCGAGGCTGAAATCGGC
>JAFGVI010000121.1 GCA_016938065.1 Deltaproteobacteria bacterium
AGGACCGGCGTGAACGATTACCGGCTGTCCTTCAACGGTCTGCAGCAGGTTGGGATTCAAAGCTTTGACCATCCAGGCGGTCATGGCACCGGCGACATCAAGATCTTCAGTGGTAACCGGGGTACCGGCTTTGCTGTAGGCGACGATGATTTTACCCATGCGTGAACGCAGGTCGGCAAGATCTTTGGCAACCGCCAGAATCGCCATGATCTCTGAGGAAACGGCAATCGCAAAACCAGACTGCATAACCATCCCGTCGAGGCGGCCGCCGAGACCGATGACGATGTTACGCAGGGCTTGAGCGCAGAAGTCAATAATCCATCTGACTTCAACCCGGTTGGGGTCGATATCAAGACGCTTGAGGCCTTTGCTTTCAAGGAAGGCGTCAGTGTTGTTCTGCTCATGCTGCATGCGGGAGGTCAGAGCCACCATCATCAGGTTGTGAGCGTTCATGATGTTGTCGATATCACCGGTCAATCCCAGAGAGAACGGAGTCAAGGGAATAGTCTGCGCCAGACCGCCGCCGGCAGCGGAACCTTTGATATTGAAGGTCGGACCGCCGGAGGGCTGACGGATAGCGCCGACAACTTTTTTACCAAGCAGGCCAAGGCCCTGAACCAGACCCATGCTGGTGGTGGTTTTGCCTTCGCCCAGCGGGGTCGGGGTGATGGCGGTAACGTTGATATATTTCCCATCGGGCTTATCTTTGAGGCGATCAAGAACTTTCATATAGTCGATTTTGGCGACATACTTGCCCATCGGAATCAACTCTTCACCGACCAGGCCGAGTTCATCAGCAATCTCGGTGATCGGTTTCATCAGTTTCTCTTCGGCCAGTTCAGCGATCTGCCAGTCAGCCAGTTCAGGGGCGTTAAATACTTTGAAATCTAATCCCATGTTCAGTTCCTCCTCGGAAAATTCAGTTTCCCCGGCGCCTTAGGGCCGGTCGGTTAATAGCTCTCACCAGCGCCGCTGGTGGTAAAAAAAAAGGCAGCGCCCCTGCTGATGTCAGGTCGTTGCCTTGTTTTGCTGGTTTTTCGGATAAAGACGAAAATTCATAAATAGCATCATTAATAGTTGTCGGAAATAGCGGTTCGTCTTCTGCCGGGCAGTGTGGCGACAGGTTTGGTCTCTTGATATGGCGCATTTTGCTGAACCGCGGGGGCACATATACTATTGTGCCTTATTTGTCAATCTTTTTTGACTATCGTTTCAGTGCATAAAATTTTGTATATTTGTTTTGCTACTACTTCAGAAACCGTCAGGAAGAGGAAAAAGGTCCGGCTTCGTCGTGTTTGAATGCCGGGTGTTCTCAGCCGGCAATCAGGTTTCGAGCTTCGGCCAGGGCCTGTTCGCGACTGTTGATGGTTCCGGCCAGCTGTTTTTTGTGTATCAGTTTGATCATGATGCCGACGGCGGGGCCGGGCTCCAGACCTAATGCCAGAAGATCTTTGCCGCTGAGCAGGGGTTTAATGAATCCGGCGCGCTCCAGGTGATAAATTTCTTTAAGTCGGCGGCAGAGGCG
This sequence comes from Deltaproteobacteria bacterium, assembly GCA_016938065.1. GTDB lineage: Bacteria > Desulfobacterota > Anaeroferrophillalia > Anaeroferrophillales > Tharpellaceae > Tharpella. The sequence goes on from JAFGVI010000121.1 coordinate 1,526, forward strand.
GCGCAGATTTTCGCGCCGGGGCCCGGGATCGCGGCCCCGGGTGGCTTCGAGATCGGCCAGAGCGTGGAGTAAAAGGAGTTCGAGATCATCTTCAAGGTCGAAGACCAGGCGCCGCAGACTCTTTTCTTTGGCGTGATCGGGATCGAGCAGCAGTGGTCTGAGATGGTTTTCGATTAAACGGCTCAGGCGTTGGAGAAACTTGTTTCCGAGACCGTAACCGCTCAAGGACTCGCGGGCAAGATGAGCCGAAAATCGTTCATGGCCGTAGAAATGAATAGTGCCGGTATCCGGATCAACGGTTCTGGTTAAAGCCTTGCCCGTGTCGTGCAGCAGAGCCGCCCATTTCACAAGGACGCGGTCAGCCGCAGAGGGCGGGGTGAGGGCGAAGGCATTGTTCAGACATAAATGGTCGAGGGCGGCGACTGTTGCCAGGGTGTGAGAAAAGGCGTCAAGGTGGTGGAAGTTGTTTTGCTCAAGGCCCTCAAGGGGGGCCAGAATCGGCAGGATTTTCTGCAGAGCTCCGATTTGCGCAAGCTCTTCAAGGCCGCGCGCCGCTTGAGGGTGGGCCAGGATATGGTTGAGTTCGATGGCAATCCGCTCTTTGGCGATCTGGTCGAGGTGGCTGACGCCGGCTCGCAGCGCCTCTTTGCAGGCTGGTGTCAGTGTGCCATCGAGAGCTAACATGAAGCGGGCGGCGCGAATAATCCGTAAGGGGTCGGCTAAAATATTTTCAGGAGTAACGCAGTCAATGATGCCGGCGTCAAGGTCTTTACGGCCGCCGCAGGGATCGTGCAGAAGTTGTTCGTGCAGTCCCCAGGCCATGGCATTAATCGTAAAGTCTCGGCGCTTGAGATCCCGGTTCAAATCGGAGTCGGCCAAAGCTGCGAGATCAATGGTCATCTGAGAACCTACCAGACGCCGGGTCAGAAATTTTTCCGCCCCCATGGTGATGAAGTGGCCTTTCATCTCCTGGCTGAGAAAATCCTCCCAGAAGGGCATATCTGCGGCCGGGCAGGCAAAGTCAAGATCATTGAGGCTCTTGCTGCGCAGCAGATCGCGCAGGGCGCCGCCGACCAGATAGATCGGTTTTGCAGAACTGCGGGCTGTGGTCGAGAGTTTTTCCCAGACCGGGAACAGTTTACAGAGCGGTTGGGTTGGGTCGTCAGGCATAGTCATAAATTGTCTTGGTCGCAAAATTTAAAGATCTGGTGTTTGTCTGAAAGGCTGCTACATCATCCTTAATCCTGTACTCTTTGTCAACTGAAATTAAGCTGTGTCACGGCTGCGAGCGGTATTGATTTTGGTGCGCTTATGACTTGACAGGATTTGCTATTTTGTGTAGGGGGCTGTTAGATTATAAACATTAATTTTTTAGTAAGGTATGTATTTTCATCGGTAAAATATATATTGCTATAGTCGTATAAAGGAGAGAAAAATGGCTGACTGGCAGAAAATGTATCGCGAAAAACTGGGGACGGCGGCCGATGCCGCAGCGGCTATTGAATCGGGTGATCATATCTGGTTTCCGGTCGGAGCGGGAGAGCCTTACGGTTTCATTATGGCTCTGGAGGCGCGGAAAAAATCATTACGGGATGTTGTGACCCATCAGATTCTGCCGGCTCAGGCGGGTTATTTTGATGAGGAGACGTCTCAATATATCAAGCATAATTCCCTGTTTACCAGTGGTGCTTCGCGGGCGGCGGTGCATGCGGGCTGGGCCGATTTCACACCCAACTATTTTCATGAACTGCCCCGTCTGATTCGTGAAGTCTGGCGTTCTGATGCGGCCGGGGCGATAGTTTCGCCGATGGATGAGCATGGCTATTTCAGTATGGGACTCGGCGTTGATTATACTTGGGAAGCCCTGCACAAGGCGAAAAAGGTGATCTTTGAGGTTAATCCTGATGCTCCCCGCTGTTATGGCAACTGTCAGGTTCATATCTCCCAGGTTACTCACATTTACGAAAGCAGTGATCCGTTGCTGGAGCTGCCGATAATTCCTCTCTCCGACGTCGATCGGGCGATCGGTGGTTATGTTGCGGAGCAGGTTCGGGATGGTTCAACCCTGCAGATCGGTTTCGGCGGGGTGCCCAATGCGGTCTGCAAGGCCCTGGAAAACAAAAAGGATCTTGGGATTCATACTGAGATGATAACGGACGGGATTATGGAGCTGGCCGAATGCGGCGCCGTCAACTGTTCCCGTAAAAACTTTAACCGGGGCAAGATTGTCGGTACCTTTGCCTGGGGCAGCAAGCGTCTTTACCAGTTTATGCACAGCAACCCCATGGTTGAGATGCATCCGGTTGATTTTACCAATGAACCTTATAATGTCGGTCGCAACGATAATATGGTGGCGATCAACTCAACTATTGAGATCGATCTTTTAGGGCAATGCTGCTCTGAATCGATGGGGCCGAAACAGTGGAGTGGTACCGGCGGTCAGGTCGATTTTTTCCGCGGGGCCAATATCTCCAAAGGGGGCCAGGGTTTTGTGACGATGCCTTCGACGGCGAAAAAAGGGACGGTCTCCCGGATCGTTCCGGCTTTGAAAAAGGGCGCCGTAGTGACCACCAATAAGAATGACGTTGATAAAGTCGTGACCGAGTTCGGCATCGCCCAGATGCGGGGTAAAAGCGCCCGGGAGCGGGCGCTGGGACTGATTCGGATCAGTCATCCCGATTTTCGTGATGAACTTACCAGAGCGGCGCAAGCCATGAATCTGATCTGATTCATGTTGCGAGTCGGCGACAAACTGGTTCTGGCGACGGCCAATCCGGGGAAAAAAAAAGAGATACAGGCTCTGCTTGACGGATCCGGGGTTGAGCTTGTATCTCTGGTTGATTATCCGCAGCTGATCCTGCCGGAAGAGAGCGGGGCTACGTTTACGGAAAATGCCGGAATCAAGGCCCGTTTTGTGGCCGAGACGACCGGCCGATGGGCTTTAAGTGATGATTCCGGTCTTGTGGTCGAGGCTCTTGATGGGGCTCCCGGGGTGCATTCGGCACGTTATGCCGGTCCTCAGGCCAGTGATCTGGATAATAATCTGAAGCTGCTGGAAGCTCTCGCCGGGGTTGCGGAAAACCGGCGGGGTGCGGCTTTTTTCTGTGTCATGGTGCTGGCGGCGCCGGATGGCCGGGAGTTTGTTTTTGAAGGTTGCTGCCGGGGGCGGATCGGATACCGTCTGTCAGGTGCGCAGGGCTTCGGTTATGATCCGCTTTTTATGGTTGAGCCCGACTACCGTTTGAGCATGGCTCAACTCACTCCGACGGAAAAGGGCCGCATCAGTCATCGGGGCCGGGCCTTGCGGCAGATGCAGCAATGGTTGGAGGGAAGAAAAAAGGGTTGACAAGAATTTATTAAATCTCTATATGCCCATTGAAAACCCGCCTTAGCCAGTATCGCTCGTAATTTTTCAACTCCTTAAAAAGCAGATATTTTAAGAAAAAACGGTTCCGGTTAACTCTTCATACCCAATTCCTGATTCCTGTCGAAAATATACGAAATCAAATTGTTAATGCCTGAATTACATTCCAATAGTTGCTTTTTCTGATGTTTGAATAAGCCTGGGGCAAGGCCTCGGGCCGGTTTTATCGTTATGTTAAGGGGTTGCGTTGATATTATGCCGGCTGTGGCGCGGTTGACGGCCCGTTCATTTTTTCTGCGGGAAAATTTAAAATGTTTTAAAGGGTTTTTTAAGGACTAAGTATGAATCTTAACGAGTTGAAAACCAAACAGATCTCTGAATTGACGGAGATGGGTCGCCAGATGAAGATTGAAGGGGCCGCCGGCATGCGGCGCCAGGATTTGATCTTTGCCATTCTTCAGTCTCATGTCAACAAAAATGGAGCAATCTTCGGGGAGGGGGTTCTTGAGACTCTGCCGGATGGTTTTGGTTTTTTACGGGCGCCGGATTACAGCTATCTCTCCGGCCCGGACGATATTTATGTTTCACCTTCCCAGATCCGCCGTTTTAATCTGCGTACCGGCGATACGGTGGCCGGACAGATTCGTTCACCGAAAGAGAGCGAGCGTTATTTTGCTCTGTTGAAGGTGGACCAGGTCAATCAGGATGCGCCTGAGGTTTCGCGGAACAAGATTCTTTTTGATAATCTGACGCCGATATTCCCGAATCAGCGTTTCGTTCTGGAGAGAGAGTCCGACAACTACTCGATGCGGGTGATGGATCTGATGACGCCGATCGGCAAGGGCCAGCGCGGTTTGATTGTGGCGCCGCCCCGAACCGGGAAAACCGTTCTTTTAAAGCAGATCGCCAACTCTCTGACGGCAAATCATCCGGAGATCACCCTGATTGTTCTGCTGATTGACGAACGCCCCGAAGAGGTTACCGACATGAAACGTTCGGTTCGGGGCGAAGTTGTCTCCTCAACCTTCGATGAGCCGCCGCAGCGCCATGTTCAGGTTGCCGACATGGTTTCCGAAAAAGCTAAACGCCTGGTTGAGCATAAACATGATGTGGTTATTCTGCTCGACAGCATTACGCGCCTGGCGCGCGCATATAATACGGTAATTCCAGCCAGCGGCAAGATTCTTTCCGGCGGGGTCGATTCCAATGCCCTGCATAAACCGAAGCGTTTTTTCGGAGCGGCTCGTAATATTGAGGAAGGTGGTTCGCTGACCATCATTTCGACCGCGCTGGTCGATACCGGCAGCCGCATGGATGAGGTCATTTTTGAAGAGTTCAAGGGGACCGGAAACATGGAGCTTCATCTTGAGCGCCGCCTGGCCGATAAACGAACCTTTCCGGCGATTGATGTGATGCGTTCAGGGACGCGCCGTGAAGATCTGTTAATGGATCCTCAGGATCTGCAGAGGGTCTGGATTCTGCGTAAATTCATTCAACAGATGAATGTTGTCGAAGGCATGGAATTTCTGCTGGAAAAGATGAAGGGGACCAAAAATAATGCCGACTTCCTCGATTCGATGAACAGTTAATTTTTTTGATTTTTATTGACAACCATGGCCATAAAGAGATAAAGGGCGCCTTCCGCCCGATCAGGGCTAAATATATGGAGGATTGTAAAAGATTATGAAAGCAGATATTCATCCCAAATACCAGAAATGCGAAGTTAACTGTGCCTGTGGCTTCAGTTTTGAAACCAGCTCGACCATTCCCGAGATCAAGGTCGAGGTCTGTTCCGAGTGCCATCCGTTTTTCACCGGGAAGCAGAAGTTTGTCGATTCTGCTGGTCGGATTGAGAAGTTTCGCCGTAAATACAACAAATAGACGGTTGCGGATTGTTTGTCTCCCTGCTGACTTATACCCCGGATGCCGAGCGCCTGGTGGCGACCGCGGCGCGGCTCTGTTACTCTGCGGTTGATTTTCATACCCTGAGCCGGCAGACGGGCACGACTGATAACCGGCAGATGATTGATAAGGTTCTGGCCCTGGGACATCACGGGGTACTCGAACATGCGGTTTTCAGTTTTGCCGCCGAAGGTGTCTCTCGGGCTCTGACCCATCAGCTGGTGCGGCATCGACTGGCCTCATTTGCCCAGCAGAGTCAGCGTTATGTTGATTTTGATAACGGCTTTGCTTACGAGATGCCGCCGGCGATCGCCGGCAATCACGATATGGCTGCGCGTTTTGATGAGGCGATGCGCCATCTGGCCGAGCTCTATGTTGATTTAAGGGCGGCCGGGATAGCGGCTGAAGATGCACGTTTTGTTTTGCCCAATGCGGCCCATTCACGTCTGCTGATTACCATGAATGCCCGCGAACTGCGCCACTTTTTTCGCCTGCGCTGCTGCCGGCGGGCCCAGTGGGAAATTCGCGCTCTTGCCAAGCTGATGCTCCAAGAGGTTCTGCAGGTTGCGCCGGCCCTCTTTCAGAAGGCCGGGCCCGGATGTCTGGCCGGAGCCTGCCCGGAGGGTAAGATGAGTTGCGGTGCTGCCGCCGAAGTGCGTCGTGAATTCACCGATCTGTTTGCCGATCCGGCCCCTTTTCCCGATCCTGCTTGATCTTCAGAGAACGTCCGTCAGGTCCGTTTTTCGAGAGGACTTTCATTTTTGCGGGCTGCGCTCGCTTGCTTAACCTCTAAATATTCCATATTGTCAGTCTATGTTTGCAAAACTCGAAGAAGTTGAACAGCGATTTCTGGATCTTGAAGCGGAAGTGGTTCAGCCGGAAGTGGTGGCCAACCGCAAACGCTATCAGGAAGCGACAACGGAGCTTGCCGGGCTGCGTCCGGTGGTTGAAGCTTTCCGGGCTTATCGGGACATTGCGACGGAAATTGCCGAGCATCGCGAACTTTTGAGCGGAGGCGATGCCGACCTTAAAGAGCTTGCCGAGGAAGAGTTGCCGGCTCTCGAAAAGCGTCTTTACGCGCTGGAAAAAGAGATTCAGTTACTGTTGCTGCCCAAAGATCCCAATGATGACAGGAATGTCATTTTAGAGATCCGGGCCGGCACCGGGGGCGACGAGGCGGCCCTTTTTGCCGCCGATCTTTTTCGCATGTATGCCCGTTACGCCGAACGTCAGCAGTGGAAACTGGAGGAGCTGGGGCGCAGTGAAACCGGGGTTGGCGGCTTGAAAGAGATAATTGTTCTGATCAAAGGCAAACGGGTCTACAGTCGTTTGAAATATGAGAGCGGGGTGCATCGGGTTCAGCGCGTTCCCGCAACTGAATCACAGGGGCGGATTCATACCTCGGCGGTAACTGTGGCGGTGCTGCCCGAAGCCGAAGAGGTTGATGTCAATATCAATCCTCAGGATCTCAGGATCGATATTTATCGTTCATCCGGTCCCGGGGGTCAGAGTGTTAATACCACAGATTCAGCGGTGCGTATTACGCACATTCCGACCGGCCTGGTGGTCTCCAGTCAGGATGAACGTTCCCAGCATAAAAACAAAGAGCGCGGCATGAAGGTTCTGGCCTCCAGACTGCTTGATCTGCGCATTCGCGAGCAGCACGAGCAGATCAGCAGCGAGCGCCGTCAGCAGGTCGGCAGCGGCGATCGCAGTGAGCGGATCCGTACCTATAACTTTCCTCAGGGTCGGGTCTCCGACCATCGCATCGGCCTGACCCTGCATAAACTTGATCAGATCATGGCCGGGGAGATCGGTGAACTGATCGATGCCCTGCTCTCTCATTTTCAGGCCGAGTTGATGAAAGGGCCATCGACATGACTTCAACCTGGACGGTGCTCAGCCTGCTTAACTGGGCCGCACCGTACCTCGAAAAACATGGTTCCACCTCTCCCCGCCTGGATGCCGAACTGCTGCTTGCCAAAGTTCTCGCCTGTCAGCGCCTCGAACTCTATCTCCGCTTTGACAAACCTCTGGCTGAAACCGAACTTGCTTCTTTCAAAGAATTAATTCTGGAACGCCGTCAGGGGGTTCCGGTGGCCTATCTTCTGGGTGAAAAGGAGTTCTGGTCACTCGCTTTCAAAGTTAACCCGGCAGTGCTGGTGCCGCGTCCGGAAACTGAACATCTGGTTGAAGGGGCGATTGCTTTTCTGGAAAAAAATTTTTCTGCCGGTTGCGGGGTACTTGATATCGGTACCGGTTGCGGCAATATAATCATCTCGCTGGCGCACCATTTCAGAGGTCAGGCTGCTTTTTCCTGGGTCGGGGTTGATAACCGGCCGGCCGCGCTGGCGGTTGCCCGAGTCAATGCGACCCGATTGGAGAGAGAAGAGGTCGTTTTCGTCAACTCAGATCTTTTTACCGCTTTTGATCCTCAGAAAGATTCCTTTGGTTTAGTGGTTGCCAATCCTCCCTATATAGTTTCAGCCGAGATGGCTTCTCTGCCGGCCGAGGTTCAGAAAGAACCGGTGGCCGCTCTTGATGGCGGTCCTGACGGTTTGGCGTTTTATCGTCGGATTACAGCCTCGGCCCGCAATTTTCTCCGGCCCGGCGGGGGGCTCATGTTTGAGGTCGGCGACGGGCAGGCAGCCGAGGTTAAAAAAATCTTGGCAAGTAACGGTTATAGTGCTATCTCAAGCATGTTTGACCTTGCCCGCTGTGAACGGGTGGTTTTTGCCAGGATGAATGATGAATGATGAATGATACTGCAGGTTCATCCTTCAATTTTACGCATCGGAGTTTTAGTGGAAAGTATCGTCGTGCAAGGCGGCCGGAAATTATCCGGTAGCGTAGTAATTGACGGGGCCAAGAATTCGGCGCTGCCGTTGATTGCTGCGACCCTGCTGGCCGCAAGCGGGAGCTGTCGGCTGGAGAATGTTCCCGATCTGAGGGATATTAATACGATTGTTCATCTGCTGGCCGGGATGGGGGCGGCGATTGAACGGCAGGGTTCTTCTCTGAATATTACGACGACGGCAGTGGAGAACTGTCAGGCGCCCTATGATCTGGTTAAGACCATGCGGGCTTCCATCCTCGTTTTAGGGCCGCTGCTGGCGCGTTTTGGTCAGGCTCGGGTCTCCCTGCCGGGGGGCTGTGCCATCGGGGCGCGCCCGGTCAATCTCCATATTAAAGGTCTGGAGATGATGGGGGCCCGCATCAGGGTTGAGCATGGCTATATAATCGGCCAGGCCGAGCGTCTTCAAGGGGCCGATATCAGTTTCGATGTAACGACCGTTACCGGTACGGAAAATCTGATGATGGCCGCGGTTCTGGCTGACGGCGTCACTGTTCTGCGCAACGCCGCCCGCGAGCCTGAGATTGTCGACCTTGCCGTTTTCTTACGAAAAATGGGAGCCCTGATTGAAGGCGAAGGCACGCATACGATTACGATCAGCGGGGTGGAGAAACTAATCGCCGCCAATCATCAGGTGATGCCGGACCGGATTGAGGCCGGGACCTTTATGGTGGCGGCCGGCATCAGTGATGGGGATGTTATCATTGAAAATGCGCCGCTGGCGGCGATGGGCGGGGTCGTCACCAAATTACAGGAGATCGGTCTTTTAGTTGAAGCCCTGGCTCCCAGTAAAGAGGATGCCGTGCTGGCCGGGGTTGCCGTGCGCATTCGGCGCGGGTCTGCGGGTCTGCGGGGCCTAGATGTCAAAACCATGCCCTATCCCGGTTTTCCGACCGATATGCAGGCGCAGGTGATGGTTCTTTTAGCTTTAGCGGAAGGCACCAGTGTAATCAGTGAGACTATTTTTGAAAACCGCTTCATGCATGTTTTTGAATTGCAGAGGATGGGGGCGGCGATTGAGGTTGAGGGGCGCAGCGCGATTGTGCGCGGGGTCAAGGGGCTTTCCGGTGCTCCGGTGATGGCTTCCGATTTAAGAGCCAGCGCCGGTCTGGTACTGGCGGGTCTGGCGGCCGAAGGTGAAACCGTGATGTCCAGGGTCTATCATCTTGATCGGGGCTATGCCGGTTTTGAAAAAAAACTCAAGCTTTTAGGCGCCGATATTGAAAGGATTAAAGCGTAGATTTATGGAAATAAACTGCTATCAGACCAGTGACCTTGATTTTCAGGAACGTTTCCAGCAGCTTTGCGAGCGTAATCTTGATCTCGATATGACGGCCGATACGGTCGTCGCCGAGATTCTGGCTAGGGTGCGGCAAGAGGGTGATGTCGCGCTCTTTGATTATACCAGGCGTTTTGACGGGCTTGATCTTGAGACGGTTGGTATCGAGGTTGAAAGCGCCGAGATCGATGCGGCCTTTGCCTCTCTGAATCCGTCTCAGTTGGCCGATATTGAGCTCGCAATTGAACGGATTACGACCTATCACCAGCGCCAGCTCAAGCAATCCTGGTTTGATGACCATGAGCCGGGGGTGCTTTTGGGGCAGAAAGTTACTCCGTTGGCGCGGGTTGGAATCTATGTGCCGGGGGGGAAGGCCTCTTATCCCTCTTCGGTTTTGATGAATGCGATTCCGGCCAAGGTTGCCGGGGTTGAAGAGATTGTCATGGTTTCGCCGGCGGCCCAGGGTTATAATCCGGCGGTGCTGGCGTCAGCCCGACTTTGCGGGGTCGACCGTATTTTTCGCCTCGGCGGGGCCCAGGCGGTGGCCGCCCTGGCTTATGGTACATCTTCGATTCCCGCGGTTGACAAGATTGTTGGGCCCGGCAATATCTATGTCGCTCTGGCCAAACGGCGGGTTTTCGGCCGGGTCGGCATCGATATGGTGGCCGGTCCCAGCGAGATTATGGTGGTTGCCGATGCCGGGGCCAATCCGGTGTTTGTCGCCGCCGACCTGCTTTCCCAGGCCGAACATGATGAACTGGCGGTGGTGGTGCTGGTCACCCCGTCGCCGGAGTTACGTGATAAGGTTGTGCTTGAGCTCGAAAAACAATTGGCGACTTTGTCCCGGCGCGAGATTGCCCGGCGCGCTTTAGCGGCGCAAGGGGGTCTGATCACGACAGCCACCCTGGACGAAGCTCTGGCGTTGGCCAATCAGTTCGCGGCCGAGCATCTCGAACTGGCGGTTGCCGATCCTCTGCTCGCCTTAAGCTCTATTCGTAATGCCGGCGCCATTTTTCTCGGCCATTCGACCCCGGAAGCCTTAGGCGATTATCTGGCGGGGCCCAATCATGTTCTGCCGACGGCGGGAACGGCCCGTTTTTCATCACCGTTGGGGGTTGATGACTTTCTTAAAAAGAGCAGCGTGCTCTCTTTCAGCCGCGCGGCGCTCAAGCGTTATGGCCGACCTTTAACCGCGCTGGCCGCGATGGAAGGTCTGGAAGCGCATGGCCGGGCCGTCAGTTTAAGGCTTGAGGATTAGTACCTTACAGGTTATTTTCTTGTTTTTTTTCAACATTTTTTTCAACCACAAAAACAAGAGAATGTTCTGATAAGAGTACTTATTTGCGGGCCGTGAAGGTTCTTGGGGTTGCGGGGCTCGCTCCCGCATTAAATTGATCATGGGAGATTAAAATGAAAGAAAACCCGCGTAGAGCTGAGATTGTGCGGCGTACGGCTGAGACTGATATCAGACTCTCTCTTAATCTTGATGGCAGCGGCCGATCACAGATTGAGACCGGCATTCCTTTTCTCGACCATATGCTGACCCTCTTTACCCGGCACAGCGGTTGTGATCTTGAGATTATGGCAATTGGTGATTTAGAGGTCGATTTTCACCATACTGTCGAGGATCTGGGTATCTGTCTCGGGCAGGCTTTATCTCAGGCTCTAGGCGATCTGGGTGGTATCGCCCGTTATGGGGAGGCTCAGATTCCCATGGATGAGGCTTTGTGCGGGGCTGCGGTTGATATCTCGCGGCGCCCTTTTCTGGTTTTCAATGTGGCGTTGACCGCGTCCAAGGTTGGCGAGCTCGACAGTGAACTGATTGAGGAGTTCTTTCGGGCGCTGGCGGTGCATGGCGGTCTGACCCTGCACCTCAATCTCTATTACGGCAAGAATCAGCACCACATCTTTGAGGCGGCTTTCAAGGCCGCAGCCCATGCGCTGCGCCGGGCCTGGACCAGCCGTGCTGAACTTTTCGGCCAGGTTTTAAGTACCAAAGGAACCCTTTAAATAATGATTGCAATTGTTGACTACGGTATGGGCAATCTGCGCAGTGTTCAGAAAGCTGTCGAAAAAGTTGGTTACAAGGCCGAGATAACCCGCAGCCCGCAACGGATTGCTGATGCCCGGGCCGTGATTCTGCCCGGCGTCGGGGCTTTTAAGGACTGTATCGACAATCTTGAAAAATTTGCCCTGATCACCCCGGTTTTAAAAGCGATCTCTTCGGGGAAACCATTTCTCGGCATCTGTCTGGGCTTGCAGCTGCTTTTCAGTGAAAGTCTTGAGTTTGGCCGGCATCCGGGCCTGAATGTGATCAAGGGGGTGGTCAAACCGTTTTCGCCGACCATGCCCGATCCGGATCGGAGCGGCGGCTTTTTGAAGATTCCGCATATGGGCTGGAACTCGGTCCGGGTTTTGAAACCGGCCGGGGCTCTGGCGGAGGTTCAGGATGGCTCTTATTTCTATTTTGTTCACTCCTACTATGTCGAACCTGAAGACCGGCAGACCGTGGCTCTGGTCAGCGACTATGGCGGAGAATTTGTCGCGGCCGTAGCCTTTGATAATGTGCTGGCGACCCAGTTTCACCCGGAAAAGAGTCAGCTGCAGGGTTTGGCTATTCTGCAGGCCTTTGCCGCATCAACTAAAAAGGGGTGATTATTATGAAATCAATTACGCGTTTTTATCGGGTGGCTATGCTGCTGGCTCTTTTGTCTTTGTTTGTTGCCTGTGCGACGAAAGCGGTGCGGGTCGAACTGATTGAAGATGTGGCCCCGTTTTCCAAGGTTGCGGTTCTGCCCTTTAATGTTACCAACTGTCTGTCCTGTGTTGAATCATTTCCTTCCTGTCGGCCGGTCGGGGGGCAGATTGTCTGCGATCGGATCAAGAGCGATGTCGGTTTTGATCTGGCGCAGTCTTTGGCCCGTGAGATCGCTATTTATGGCAAGTACGAGGTGGTTGAACCTCTGGCGGCCGCCCGCGTCCTGCCGATGCTGGGGCAGGTGCCGCTGACCGAGATCGGTCGGCGCCTGGGGGTTGATGTGCTGCTTTTCGGTACAGTCAATCGTTTTCAGGAGAGGGTCGGCGGCCCCCGTTCGGTGGAAAGTCCGGCTTCGGTCTGTTTTGAGGTTTCGCTGGTCGATGCCCGCAGTGGCCGTACAGTCTGGTATGCGGTTTTTGACCAAACCCAGCAATCTTTGAGTGACGATATCACCAACATCAGAAATTTTGTCCGGGGTGGGGGTAAATGGTTGACGGCTCGGGAGTTTGCCGATGTCGGCATTGCCGAAATGGTCGAACATTTTCCCGGCCTCAAGGGAGCAGGAGCACCTTAACCGATGATTATTATTCCGGCTATAGACTTAAAAGACGGCAACTGTGTGCGCCTGAAACAGGGGCGTATGGAAGATGATACCCTCTTTTCCAGCAATCCTGTTGCCATGGCTTTAAACTGGCAGAAACAGGGGGCCCGATATCTGCATCTGGTCGATCTTAACGGCGCTTTTGCCGGCGAGCCGGTTAATCGCGAGATTATCAAAAAGATAGTTGCCGCTCTCGATATTCCCTGCCAGCTTGGGGGTGGAATTCGCGACCTCGCGACTGTCAGCGCCTATCTGGAACTTGGTTTGAAGCGGGTTATCTTAGGTACGGTTGCGGTTGAAAATCCGGAGCTCGTGCGGGCTGCGGCTCAAACCCATCCGGGTCGGATCTGCGTCGGCATTGATGCCCGTCAAGGCCTGGTTGCGACCCGGGGCTGGGCTGCCGAGACCCATATTCAGGCCTTGGATCTGGCCCGGGGTTTCGAAGGTTGCGGTGTCGCGGCGATTATTTATACTGATATTTTGCGTGATGGTATGCAGACCGGGGTTAATCTGGCCGAGACTAAAGCGCTGGCCGAGGCGATCTCGATTCCGGTGATCGCCTCCGGCGGTATAGCCACCATCGCCGATGTTGAAGGGCTGCTGCCTCTGGAAAAATCTGGGGTCATGGCGGCAATTACCGGCCGCGCCCTTTATGAGGGCACGCTTGATCTCGGTGCAGCTCAGGCACTGGCCGATACGGCTGCCGGGAGTTCGCAATGTTAGCCAAAAGAATTATTCCCTGTTTGGATGTCAAGGATGGCCGGGTGGTGAAAGGGGTCAATTTTGTCGGTTTGCGCGATGCCGGCGATCCCGTTGAAGTGGCCGCCATCTATGACGCACAAGGGGCTGACGAGCTCACCTTTCTCGATATTACCGCTTCATCCGACCGCCGTTCGATTATTCTGGATGTCGTGGCCCGTACCGCCGAACAGGTCTTTATTCCGCTGACGGTCGGTGGCGGTGTGCGTGAACTGGATGATATTCGGTCTCTGCTGAATGCCGGGGCCGACAAGGTTTCAATCAATACCGCAGCCGTCCATCGTCCCGAATTTGTCAAAGAGGCGGCTTACCGTTTCGGCAGTCAGTGTACGGTGGTGGCCATTGATGCCAAGGCCCGTGCCGTCGGCGGCGGTTGGGAGGTTTTTATCTACGGCGGTCGCGAACCTACCGGTCTGGATGCGGTCGCCTGGGCCCGGCGTATGGTAGAGTATGGCGCCGGTGAGATTTTACTGACGAGTATGGATCGGGACGGGACCAAGGATGGTTTTGATCTGGAACTGACCCGAACCATTGTCGATGCCGTTAATGTTCCGGTGATCGCTTCCGGCGGAGTCGGCAATCTCGAACATATCTATCAGGGGCTGACTCAGGGTGCCGCCAGTGCCGCTCTGGCCGCCTCGATTTTTCACTATCGTGAATATACGATTGCCGAGACCAAGGATTATCTCAGGGAACGCGGGGTGCGGGTGCGGTGAGAGTTAATTACACATTAAAAATTACGCATTAAAAATGATGAGTGATGATGGTTCGGGGTCGATAATTGATCGGCTTTATGCTGTTATCTGTGAGCGTCGCGATAATCCCCGTCTCGATTCTTACGTCTCCTCTCTGTTGCAGAAGGGTCGGGATCAGATTCTGAAAAAAGTCGGTGAAGAGTCCTGCGAAGTGCTGCTGGCTGCCAAAAACCGGGATGATGCCGCTCTGATTCATGAAATTGCCGACCTGACCTTTCACCTTCTGGTCTTAATTGCCGACCACAAAATTCCTCCAGGCGCCATAGCATTCGAACTTGAACGTCGCTTCGGCACCTCCGGTTTGACTGAAAAAGCAACTCGCAAAGCATAGAATATCCTTGCAGTAGAATATTTAAACTCTGAGAAAAATATGAATGAATATAGTGGTTTGTTGGATTTAGCCCGGCATCTGGGGGCGCTTGATGCGACCTTGATTGAGGCTTCGGATATTGTCGTCAAAGATGAGCTGGCCGGGATGTGTCGGGAGCCGCGCTGTGATGGTTATGGACGTTCGCTGAGTTGTCCGCCCCAGGTAGCCGGGCCCCAGGGGTTTCGCCGGATGCTGCCGGAATATAAAACGGCGCTGGTTTTCAAACTTGAGGTGCCCAAAGCCGTAGCTTTTTCCTTTGAGCGTAATGAGGTGCTGGCGCTGATTCATGAGATCGGGGCCGGGGTGGAGATGGCGGCGCGCAAACAGGGCGCGGAAAAGGCCAGAGCTTTTGCCGGGGGGTCCTGTAAAGAGCTTTTCTGTGCTGATTATCCCGAGTGTCGGGTCCTGGATGAGGGTAAAGCCTGTCGCAATCCTCATCTTGCCCGGCCTTCGATGTCGGGGCATGGGATTGATGTAGCTAAACTGATGGAGTCGGCCGGCTGGCCGCAGAAATTGATGGCTGATAAAGCCGAGCCCATGGCAACCTTCACCGGCCTGGTTCTGCTGGCTTAAACGCTTTTCAGTGCTTCACCGGTTATTTTCGCCTTGTAAAAACAGGAAAATGTGCTGATCAGAGCACTTTAATGCGGGCTCGACCCGCATTAAAGCGTGAGAAAATTTTTTAGAATGTCCATGCCGGCTGTGGTAAGGATTGATTCGGGGTGGAACTGAATGCCCCAGATCGGGAGTTCGCGGTGGCGGACGGCCATGATCTCCTGATCATCACAGGCGCGGGCCGTAACTTCAAGGCAGGCCGGCAGCGATTGCGGCGCGATGACCAGCGAGTGATAGCGGGTTGCGGTAAAGGGGTTGGCGATTCCCTTGAAAATTTCGCGGCCGTCATGTTCGATCTCAGAGGTTTTGCCGTGCATGATATGGGTGGCGCGAACAATTTCACCGCCGAAGGCGGCACCGATACTCTGGTGGCCGAGGCAGACCCCTAAGATCGGCAATTTCCCGGCAAATTCCTTAATCGCGGCGACCGAGATGCCGGCTTCATTGGGTGTGCAGGGGCCGGGAGAAATGACCAGCCGTTGCGGCCCCAGCTCAGCGATGCCCTCAAGGGTGATTTCGTCATTGCGTCTGACCACCACCTCTTCTCCTGAAATCCCGAAATACTGAACGATATTATAGGTGAAGGAGTCGTAGTTATCAATCATCAAAAGCATACTGTCAAGTTCCTATTTGCCGAAGCCTTCGACAATCAAAGTCCCGCTTTTACTGTCTTTTCTGACCTGTAGATAGTTGCGTTTAGCGCCGTCCAGAAGCATCTCGCTGAAGGAGCGATAGCCGATGGTTGACTCATTAAAAGAGGGGCGTTTGCGCTGCATGGTCTGTTTGATCATTGACGACCAGAGGATCTCTTTGTTTTCCCGCATCAGGGCTGTGATCGAGTCAAAGAGCAGCTGGAAAGCTTCGCGCTTTTCCGGTGAGAGGTCGCCGGCGATCTGGGGCGGGGTCATCTCCGAGGCCTGTTCCAGATCCTCGTAGAAGATAAATTCGTCGCAGTTATCGCTCAGCAGATTTGAGGTGCTCTCCCGCATGCCGATACCGATTACCTGCTTGCCGTTCTCTTTAAGTTTAGAGACCAGGGGGGAGAAGTCACTGTCGCCCGAGACGATGACAAAGGTGTCGATATGGTCTTTGGCGTAGGACATGTCCATGGCGTCGACGCAGAGGCGAATATCG
>JAFGVI010000122.1 GCA_016938065.1 Deltaproteobacteria bacterium
CCACCGAATCAGTTGCCAGAGACCGGTTGTTCCTGGAGTACTTGGGAGTGGCAATTAAGTAGTGTACGCCTTATCCGATTTTCAGGTTAAAATAGAAAACCCGCCTACCCGGAGAATGGTCCCAGAGAGACGGGTTTGTCTTTTGTAATTGGTGGAGGTGGCGAGAATCGAACTCGCGTCCGAAAACCTTTACGTAAGGGCCTCTACATGTTTAGGCGGATTTTAATTTAACCGAACGTAAGCTCCTCCGGTCGGGATCTTAAGTCGGCGATTTTCCCTTTATTTTCGGACGGCAACCGGAAACTAGTCACTATCCTATCCCACTTAAATGATACCCGGATCCTGCCTAGCGGAAGTCAGCTGGTCGGGCACTGGCTATGCAGCCAGAGCGTAGTCGCTATTATCGGCGTCTATTTGAAAGTTCAGTCAGTTTAAGGAGTTATCTGAAAGCTCCACATGCAGCCCCACGCTCAGCATTCCCGTCGAACCCAGGACACCCCCGTGGTACTTCTTTGCCGATATTGTTGTCAGCGCTTCATCTTTCTATCCTATATAATAGCAATTCTCTTATCGTTTAGCAAGCTGCAAAAGACAATCTTCAGCAAAGGCAGGAGTTTTTATTATGGAAAAAATTGTTGAAAAAACAAGAAAATAACCTGTAGGCCCTAACGGCTGTGGAATTCACGTTCGGTATCCCTTTTTACAGCCTTATCCTTAAGATCCTGGCGTTTGTCGTGGAGTTTCTTGCCTTGGGCCAGGGCGATCTCGATTTTCACTTTTCCCCGGGAAAAATAAGCCCTGGTCGGCACCAGGGTCAGACCTTTGGTTGTGACCTTGCCGATCAGGCGTTTGATTTCATCCCGGTGAAGCAGCAGTTTACGCGGGCGTAAAGGGTCGTGGTTGTGAATGTTGCCGTGCGAGTAGGGACTGATATGGAAATGCTCGAGGAAAATCTCATTGTTATGGATGCGGGCATAGCAGTCGTTCATGTTGCCGCGGCCCTCGCGCAGGGCTTTGACCTCGGTGCCGACCAGGACTATGCCGGTTTCAAATTTTTCGATCAGGGAGAAATTGAAGTGGGATTTTTTATTGCTGCAGATAATTTTCTGTGCCATGGTTTTGACCTGACGCGGGTGTTGCCCGCATTAAAAAAGACGGGCCGCAATCCAGCTGCCGGAGACGAAGGTGCCGATGGCGCTGCCGAGATTGGAGAGGGCGACGACCAGGAGGATGCGGCTGACCGGATTATGCCAGAAACCCTTGACCGAGGTAATTGCAGTCGGCAGGGCTTCAAGATCAGCGACGGTGGGCTTCTTGACCCAGGCCTGAACCAGGCCGGAAACAAAGCCGGCGGCGACCAGGGGGTTGAGGCTGGTCAGCGGAGCCGCAATAAAGGCCGCGAGAATGGTCAGCGGATGGCCGCAGGCCGCGGCGGCGCCGAGGGCGGCGAGGATGCCGTTGACCAGCAGCCAGATGTAGATCGACTCAAGGGAATGCTGGCCGCCGCCCTGGAAAAAGCCGACAATAATCATAGCGACGATGAGGCCGGGGATGGCCCATTTAAAGATGTTCATCCAGGGTGACCTCGGGGGTAATTCAAGAATCGGAGCCAGAGGCGTCTCGATTTTAATCTCTCTGCTGATCCCTTCAAGATGGCCGGCACCGACAACCCCGACGATAGAGCGGCCGGGAGCCTGTCTGAGTTTCTGAGCCAGAAAAATATCTCTTTCATCGATCAGGCGGCGCTTGACTTCGGGAAAGCCGGCGGTGAATTCAGTCAGTAAGCCCTCCAGCTGATCCTGGTTGAGCATCTCTTCAACCATCTCCTGGTCGATCTCCTCACTCAAAAGCACTCCGCTGAGCAGGTGAAAAATCATCTTCATCTTCTGCCACCAGCCGAGATAACCCCAGACCCGTTTCAGGGTGATGTCGATGGGCCGGTCGGCGAGCACCAGTTCGGCGCCGATGGCCTCGGCTTCGCTGATACCGGCCATCATTTCAGCGCCGGGCTGAACCCCGAGCTGCTGGCCGAGGCGCCGGTAAAAAGCGCTCAGGATAAGCTGGGCCAGAAGAAAAAGAGCTTTTTTCTCTTTGATAACCTTGACGATATCCATCTGCTGCCAGTGTTCCGGCCGCATCATGGCTTCATACCGGGGCGGGCAGAGTTCGACGGCCACCGTATCCGGCCGCAGGGTCTGAATAGTCTTTCTGACCTCAGTTACACTTTTGGCCGAAACATGAGCGGTGCCCACTAAATAAATATCTTTGCCCGGAATTGAGATATACCGCACCGATTCGGGTAAAGAGGGGTTTTGAGGGAGGGTTGATAAGGTCATTTTGTTTTAAGACTCTGGGTTTTATAAAAACCGGATCGGTGGGTTGTTTTATGTTCTGAAACGCGGCCGGGATGGGCCCGGGATCAGACCGCGAAATGCTGAAGGCCTCTACCACAAAGTCGACTCTCAATGCAACCTGCAATAAACGGTGGTTTTTCTGGAAATATCCTTGACTTTCGTTGGAGGCTGATATATGAGGATATTCTAATTAAGTATCCTTAAAAATTAAAACAGTTTTTCAATAAGTTTTTTTAAAAACATTTGCGGAGGTATTTTATGAAGAGAATAGTGGCAGTCCTGCTGGTTGGTTTAATGCTCTGCAGCGGCTCGGTTCTTTGGGCGGCGGATGATCTGGTTTCTAAAGCCGAAGATATTACGCGGGTTGGAATTGTTGGCCCCGGCAGTATCAATGTGCATCGTCCCGGCGATATTCAGATGAGTTTCGGGGCCCTGGTTAGGATTATTCCGACTTTAGAGAGTAATTATGATTTTGGTCTGGGTGATGTTGACGGTTTTGTGCCCGGTGATATCTTTAAGAACCATGCCAATGAGAGCGGCTGGGTTTCGGAAGGCCATATTCGGACTGAGAACAAGATCTATTTTAATGCCATGCCCAATGATCAGGTCTGGAGTTTTTATGCCGCCCTCGAATTTGACGGTGTTCTCGATAACCGGGTGGTCGATGATCGCGGCAACAATGACGGCGGTCTCATCGATTCCGGCAGCAGCAACAGCAACTATGGACTTGAAAGATTGCACGGTACCGTGCTCATGCCTTTTGCCAAATCATTGAATCTCAGACTGCATGCCGGTTGGGATATTTATGAGATGGATGCCTTCAGCGGCGGCGGTCTGGTCTATGGTGATGATAATCCCGGTTTCTGGCTGACCGGTAATTCCGGAGACAAAGTTGATTTCCAGGTTGGTTACCATAAACTCAAAGAAAATGACTGGCAGATCAGCAATCTGAGCGCCGGCAGTCACGATGATGATCGTGATCTCTATTCGGTGTCGGTTGATTTTAAACCCAACAAAGAGAATCGTATCCGTTTTATCTATGCCTTTGACCGTATTCGCAATATCCAGTCCAATACCATTCAGAACTATCTTTTCGGCGATAAGATCGCCGAAAAACTCGCCGCTTCCCAGAATCAGTTAAACAGCAGTGCTTATGCCCTCAATCCTCTGGTGCCCGGCATTGTTGTTGGTGGTCAGGTTGTCAACAGCACTGGAACCGATGGTTCAAGCGCAACCTCGGTTGCCGGCGGCCGTCTGGACACCGCTAAAATAGCCGCTTCGGCAGCGGCGATTGATTTTGTCGCCGGGGCCGGCACTTCCGCTACGCTGCTGGGCAGTCAGGGGATGATCGACAAGGCCAATTTCAGTTTGACCAATAATTATTTCAACGATGGTCTGAACGTAGCCGATACCGATTCCCATCATATCGGTTTCTATTATCAGGGCGGTTTCGGGATTGTTAAACCATTTTTTGAAGCGGTTTATCAGTTTGGTTCGGCTGACAATACCGGTTTGAGCGCTTACAAAGATTATCAGACCGGCAAGAACTTCAAGGAAAATTACGATATTAATGCCTACGCTCTGGCCGCCGATGTGGCTTTCGATCTGAAAGAGATGATCGGTTTCAAATTTGAACCGCATATCGGTATCATGTATACTTCCGGCGATGATGATCCGACCGACGGCGATCTTGAAGGATACACCGGGGTTGACAACCTGCAGCGTTTCTCCTCACACTGGGGTGGGGAAAATACAATTGCCGGCGACACTAACCTGGTTCTGGGTACGGTGCTGTATGGCTATCTGCCGGAACTTTACGGTAGTGGTACACCGGTATCGACCGGCGGCTTGGAAAACTTTTCCGGCAACGGCGGCGGCCGCGGCGATAACCCCGGTCTGCTGATGTACAGTATCGGTATCGACATGGCCCCCAAACGCTTTCTGCTCTACAAGTCCAATATCAATATCTTCAACTATAACGAAGATTTCCGCATGCTCTCCTATGATGGCTCCGTGCATCAGATCGACAGCGGCTATCTTGGAACCGAGTGGGATAATGAGGTTATTCTGGCTTTGAGTAAAAATATGTTCATCAAAGGTCAGTTTTCCTTCTTCTTTCCCGGTGAAGTGGTTGAGGATATAACCGAAGCTTATTCCGGCAAGGCTTGTGATGATGTTGCTTCCCGGCTGGCCCTTGAGTTGATCTGGAATTTTTAATTTTGTCTGACAAGTTCCGGTAGTTTGCGAAAATGCGCTACTTGTGTTATCGGAAAAGGCATGTGGATCATTTGAATGATTCACATGCCTTTTTTATGTTTTCTGCAAGGCGGTATTTGAATCTTTCGGTATAAGTTGGTCAAACAGCAGGTTTATTAAGGTATCCTTTATGAAATTTTTCGTAGACGTTCTCAGGCGCATGCAAATCGGGTGTTCAAGAACGGGGTTAATTGTGTTTGTCGGCTTTTTGTGGTTTGGAACGTTGTCCGCTTTAGCCGCGGCTGATGATTTTGATTTCAATAAAATTTCCGCCGCGCAGGAGCGGCAGATCCTGCATCCCTATCTGGTCTCCGCCGATGACTATCGTGAGAGTCAGGTGGAGCAGCGTTCTTTCAACCTCAATGAACTGTTGCGCGGGGATGATGTCGCGGCCGGAGCGACCCGGCAGCAGGACGATTATGAGCGGCGTCTGTTGCAGTTGGAACAGCGGGTGGGGCAAGGTTTCAATAGTGCCGGTGGCCATGATGTCTTGCGTTCCAAGGTCGGAATTCTTTTTGCGGCCGGTTTTGCGCCGGCGCTAAGTGCCGAGGCTCTGCTGCGCACAGCTCCGACGGTGATGGCTGGGCAAGGCTTTGTCTACCTGGAGCCGGCGCAGCTACAGACGGTTTTGAATAACTTCAGGTATCGACAAGCCCTCAATAATCCCCAGGTGATCGCCTCTTTTCTCAGTGAATATCCCGGCAGTCGTTATCTGCTCTTTCTTGAAGGCAGCCGCCTGCCCCAATTTTTACCGGGGTTGGTTGAGTTGAGTTTTTTTGTGGTCGACGGCTATACCGGCAGCCGTTACCCTCTGCAGCATCTTCGCGAGGGCGTCACGGCGGCCTGGCAGATTGAACAGGCGCTGGGGCGCTGTCTTTATAACGCTCTAGCCTTTGTTAAAACTATCTCCTCACGGGTTAAACCGCAGGGTAAAATTTTTCTGACTCAGGGGCGTATGCTCTATCTCAATATCGGTTGCTTGAGCGGTCTCAAACCGGGGCAGGAGTTGGAAGTGCTGGCTCCCGGGCGAATGATTACGGATCCGCGAACCGGTCTGCCGGCCGGCTTTATCGCGGGGTCGCCGCGAGGGCGTATTCGAGTTGTTAAAGGATTTGGTTATGATCTGGCCGAAGCGCAGCTCGTGGCCGGGCAGGCGATGATGGGCGATCTGGTGGAGTTGCGCTGAGTTTTTTTACATAAAGGCAGTTCCTGGACTCAGGCCGTAGCCCGGAAAGCTGATCCGCTGGTTTTTGCCGCTGTCGGGTTGGTGGCGAAAGCGGTCTGTCGGTAGGCCGTCGCCGCTTGACGAGTGGCCCTTTCCGGGCTGGTTGCAGCCATAGCCTGAGTCGTTGTCTGATTGGCGGCAGAGGGCTGCTTTTCAGCTTGCGGGCTTTCACTGTTACGTTCTTTCTGCAATTCGAGGCGGGCCCGGGCTTCTGTCTGGGCCGCCTGTGCGGCTACCGAGCGATCCTGACTGGAGGGGTCCTTTGGGGCCAGGGCGGCACGCTTGACGACCTGCATTTTTCTGATGGTTGCTTCCGGAGTGTTTTCCGGCGAGACATCAATGCTGACTTCGCCGCCAACCGCATAATTCTGGTTGTCAGGTCCCTTCTCATACTCGTAACTGGCTCCGCCTCTGACATATGGGCCGCCGGCTGCCATATGGGCGCTTTCGTGAGCCTTGACTTCAGCGTCCCTTTTTTTCAGTTCAGTAACTGTCCGCTCTTCATCAGCGCTCAGTTCATTCGGTCGGCCCGTGCTGTTGTTGTTCTGAGGGGGGGCTGCTGATGTCGATCCGGACGGGGTCTGCTGCACCTTTTCTGCTGAAGAAGCGGCGGGTTGGGGGGATGATGCCGCTCCTCTCAGTGGCGTCTGGCTGTAGTAATTGACAGCGCTGGCCGGACTGGCACTGACATTCATGCTTAAACGCCCCTTATCAGAACCTTGATCTTCGGAACAGGAGAAAACAAATTGCGGGCAATTGCCGCAATACCTCTTTATATTCTACAAATTAAAACCTTAATCAGCAAGTTTTATTTTATCAGTTGTTTAACTGGGTTGTGGTTTCGGGGGCGGGTTTTGTTGTTGATTTTGCACTTTCTGCATTATGCAGATGGAACAAACTCAAACTTACGATAAAACAGAGGCCGATAATCATGCTGGCCCGGCGGTTTACCAGTCCGTCTCTGGTTATTTTAATCAGTAATAACCAGCCCAGCAGGAAAAATGTCAGGATTGCCGCCAGCCAGTAGATTTCGGGAGGGCTCAGGAACTGAGTCGGACTGGCGGTGAACTGTTGATAAAAGAGCCAGCTTAGAGGCAGAATCTGCAGGGTTGTAACGCTTAAAAGCCAGCTTCCGGCATAGGCTGAGGCCTGAAAGTAATATTCTCTGGTCTGTTTGCGTTTTTTCTCTTTCTCCCCGGCGTTGGCGAGCATGAAAAAAAGAGCGGCAAGCGCAACCGCGTTTAGAAAAAAGTGGAGAAAAAAGGCAATTTCATCACGTCCCAGCCACCAGTGGAAAATCTCTTCAGAAGTGGTCGGAGTCTTTACGGTCTGTGACCAGGCTGCCCAGGTCTGTGGAAGATGATACCAGTAGATGGCGGCTCCGAGCGCGCCGGCCAGGCTCAGCAATGCGAGTGGTGTATGCAGAAATTTATTAGTTATCAACTTTCCCGTAAAATGATAGATGAGAAAGAAAAGCAGCGCCCCGCTGCCGGCGAGGGCGGAAATCAGCAGTTGCGGAGAGGTTTCGAGGGTTGGCAGCCGGGGGAGAAAAACAATCGTGCCGCCGACAAGAGCAAACAGTAAAAGCCAGAGCCAGCTCGCTCGGGTAAGGTTGTGACTCATGACCGAAATATTCGTCCGGCTGTCGGCTTTGAACTTTATTTCGCTGATAAAGGCCAGCAGAGAACTTCCCAGCAGCAGTCCCAGGGCCATCAGGAAGAGAATTTTCCCCGCTGTCTGGATCGGGGCGATGGTAAGATAGCGGGTTATTTCCATGGTACTTCAGTTTCCTCGTTATTTTGAGTTGGATGACAAAAATTTTATAATAAACCATCTGGAGTATTGGTGTCAATTATGTTAATTGCCGGGTGTCTATCAGATAAACCGCAATCTTGGAATTTTTGTGACTTTTTTTTGCAGACGACAGTGGTTTTTTCAGAGTGAAAATGCAGCGTTCTCTTTCCCGAGAGTTGGCTATTTCTCTAGCCGCACTGGTTATAGTTGTGGCGGGGGTGATAATTGCCTTTAATTATCTCTACTCCTCCCGGCAGGCTCAGCACAGTCTTGAACTGAATGCCGATGAGTATATTGTGCGCCTGGCGGACAGCCTGGAGTTGCCGGTCTGGACCCTGGATACGGAGGCTATTGATAAGGTTGCGACCTCTTATGCCTTGATCAGGAGCGTGGCCTTTTTACATGTACTGGATGAGGATGGTCAAGCACTGGTAAATCACCAGCAAACAGGGACAGCGAATTTGCTGCGGCGGAAGCGCAATATTTTACATCAGGGGCAGGTGATCGGCAGCGTTGAAATTGGGCTTTCGGTTGGACTCTTTCTTGCGGAAGTGCGTCGCCAGATGTGGTTTTCTCTCTTGGTCATGCTCTTTGTCGTGCTTGCAGTCATTTTCTGCACCGGTTTTCTCCTGCGGATTCAGTTGAAAAAGCCTTTGACTGAATTGCTGAAGACAGTCGATCTGATCGCCCGGGGTGCGTATCAGAAGAATCGTTCGCGCATTAATATTGCGGAGTTTGAGGAAATTCTCAACCGTTTTGATTTCATGGCCCTCGAAGTCAGCTCCAGAGAGCAGAGACTTCAGCATCTCAACCGGGAACTGCAGGCCGAGATAGCTGAACATAAAGTGGCGGAAGAGGCCCTACTGGAGAGCGAAGCGAAATATCGTCACCTGGTCGAAAAGGCCGGCAGTGCTATTTTTATTCTACAGGATGGCTTGCTCTGTTTTCAAAATGAAAAGACCGAAAAAATGCTTGGGGCCGGGCCGGCGGCTCTGGTGGCGGTTGATTTTTTCAAACTGGTTGACCGGGAGGATTGTGCTGCGGTTGCGGATGTTTTTGCCAGAGTCAGCCGGGGTGAGAGCGGCTCGCTGACAGTGCAGGCTAAAATGTATAATGTCGAGCATGATATTTTTGATGCGGAATTGGATGTATCACTGATTTTATGGGACGGCAGACCGGCTCTACTGAACTTTCTGCGCAATATAAGCCGGGAAAAGAGTACCGAGCGATTGCGCCAGCATGCGCAGAAGATGGAGGCCATCGGCACTCTGGCCGGAGGTGTGGCCCATGATTTCAATAATCTGCTGACGGCAATGGCGGGCAATGTTTCATTACTGAAAGTGAATGGCCGTCTGGACGAACGCGATCTTGAGAGACTCAACCGGATTGAAAGCTGTATTCAGAGCGGGGCCAAACTCAGCGGCCAGCTGCTCGGGCTGGCCCGGGGAGGCAAGTATGAGACCGAAATATGCAACCCGAATCTGCTGATCAGACAGGCGGTTGAGCTGTTTGGACGCACTCGTAAAGATATTGAAATCTGTCTGGAACTGGGCTGCGGGGTGGCGGCGGTTGAAGTCGATAAAAGCCAGCTTGAACAGGTTTTATTGAATCTCTATCTGAATGCGGCTCAGGCCATGCCCGGCGGTGGTACCCTTTCTCTGAAAACCGAAAATATTGAGATTAATGATCAGCAAGCAGTGGATTTTGAGATCTCGGTCGGGCCTTATGTTCTGATTTCGATTACGGATACCGGCTCAGGCATCGCCAAGCACATTCAGTCGCGCATTTTTGATCCTTTTTTTACGACTAAAGAGATGGGTCGGGGGACCGGTTTGGGTCTGGCTTCAGCCTATGGCATAATGAAAAATCATGGTGGTGCGATTGACGTCAGCAGTGAGCCGGGTTGTGGTGCGACCTTTTTTCTCTACCTGCCGGCAGTTTCTCAGCTCGTCCGCGAGGTTGTCTCCTCGGCCGGCGCATCCGGGGCGGACCTTTTGCAGCGTGGCCGTGAAACTGTTCTCATTGTTGATGATGAGGAGATTATGCTGGAGATCGGCCGCGAGATTCTTGAATCTTTAGGCTATCAGGTGTTAACCGCCGAAAATGGGGTTGTCGCTACGGCTCTATATGAGCGGGAGCGGGAAAATATTGATCTGGTGATGCTCGATATTGTTTTGCCGGGCATGTCAGGCGGCGAAATTTTTGCGGCTCTGAAAAAGATAAATCCGACCGTTAAAGTCCTGCTGGTCAGTGGTTACAGTCCGGGTGGTGAAGTGGCTGAGATTCTGGCGGAAGGGGGCTGCGGTTTCCTGCAGAAACCTTTCGATCTGTTTAAGCTGTCTCAGCTTTTGCGGGAGCTGTTGCTTGATTAGATCCGGCGTTGCGGCCATAATCGCGAAAGCGCAGCAAAGCTTGATCCATCTCTTCTTCATTCAGCAGAACCGGAGTTCCCAGACAGCGGGCGCGGTAGTAAAGTTCGGCTACTTCTTCGATGTATAGAGCAATGTCGTAAGCTTCAGGCATGTCGGCGCCAACCGCCAGAAGACCGTGGTTCGCCATCAGGATACAGCGATCACGGCCCAGAGCTGCGGTTGTTTTCCGGGCCAGTTCGGCGGTGCCGAAGGTAGCATAGGGGGCGACGCGGATCACCTGCGCCTGAGCGATGCCGATCAGGTAATGGCAGGCGGGCAGCGGTTCGTGGAGCAGGGCGAAGGTTGTGGCAAAACGGGAGTGCGTGTGAACTACGGCATTGATTTCAGGCCGGGTGTTGTATAATTCCACATGCAGATGCCATTCACTTGAAGGTTTCAGTCCATCCCGGTGTCTGCCGTTAAAATCGAGCAGGCTGATAGCGTCGGCCGTAAGATCGTTATAGTTGATGCCGGAAGGAGAGATAGCTATCAGGCCTTCGGAGCGCAGGGCCAGACTTAAATTTCCGCCGGTTCCTGTAGTCAGCCGGTCACTCAGCAGGCGCCGGCCGTATTCAGCAATTTTCTGACGATCATGGTGAAGCATGGTTTTTTTCCTGCTTGAGATTTGTTTGCGGCACTGACTGACAGATTGCGCGATTTACGCTCTGAAGCTCATCGTCGGGAAAGCTCCGGCTGAAGATCAGGTAGCGAAGATTTCCCTGGGGTACATCGGTGAGCTGATGGCTGTAGAAGTCGGCGTTTTTGAGACCGGCAGAGATGATCAGGCTCGGAATCTCTTCCGGTGCCGCCAGCATATAAGATATTCTGCCTTTATCAACCAGTTTTATGAGGGTTGCCTGATTTTTGACAACCGTCTGACTTTTGGGTGAGATCAGGGTCAGGAGCTCATCGACGTAGGTCCCGTAAGAGAATGAGCCCATCTTTCCGATACTCAGCGTAGTGTCGGAGAATACTTGCACCAGGGTTTTGCAGGGTTCGAGGTGCTCTTTAAGATTTTTGCTGGTCAGGATGACCAGCGGCTGGTCCCGGTAGATCGGCAGACTGAATTTGGCAAATTTTTCACGTTCCGGCTTTTTGAACCAGCCGATTGAACAGGTTGGGGTTGCAGCGTTCTTGATGGCTTTGATAATTCTGGCCGGCGGCAGAGAGATAAAGTCGACCTTTATGCCGGCATCCTGAAAAATATTGCGGCTCAGTTCGACCAGAAATCCCCGGGCCTGGTTATCTTCTGTAAAATAGTAGGGTGGTCGTTCAAAATAGAAGACGGTTAAAGGGGCGCTGAAGCTTTTTGCCGGGCCGAAGAGCAAAAAGCCGATGATGACAAGAGCGGCGCCGAGGCCGATTTTTTTTACCGGAATGATCATCGATGCAGCTTGTCTCCTGTCTGAGTTGGTGGCGAAGTTCTTTCTGTCCAGGTTGGTTTTTACACGAAAGCGGGTAGGAAATGCAAAGGTTTAAATCATTTTCAGCCTCTCTGCAATCTGCTGCAGGAGCTTTTCTTCGCAGCCTGCGGGCATCTCCCAGAGATCAGCCCCAAACTTTAAAAGGCGCGACAGGCTTAATGGAATGTTAAGCTTATGAGCGGGAATAAGATTGCTCGAGTCAGAATGTTTCGGCAACGCCTGATTTTTTTTGAGATCGTTAATTAAACCGTTTCTTAAATCGAGATAGTCGTCAAGGTGCTGACGAAGAAAGTGCAAACCTTTTCGTTCCGCAATATACAGTGCCGGATAAGCGTCGAGTCGAAAGTCGAGTTTCTGCCAGAGAAAATCATATTCCGCCGTGAAACGGTCGCTCTGTGAATCCGGGTCGGGACTTGGGCCGTTTTCCCGGCTTGTCTGGTCAGGGTATTCCTCGGTCAGAAACTCATGGATGGCGGTCTGGACTATCTCCTTCTCCCAGGCGAGCAGACGCATCAGCGGATTGCGGCGGCTGGAGTAGTGAAAGGAGTCCATGTTGCGGCAGAGGTTGAGGCAGAAGTTCTGTTCGCATGTCGAAAGAACGGCAAAGACCTGGGCTTCCCGGCAGAGGGCATTGGCGCATTTGAACTGATAGCCGGTTAGGTGCCGCAGGTCACGACCCTGATGGCGTAAGGGGTGCAGCAGACAGCCGGCCTGTTTCTCCCGGTCGTCGAGAAAACCTAAGCCCCAGCAGCTCTCTCCTGATATTTCATGGGGTGCGGCCAGATTTTTTTGCAGCTCTCTGCGGTTGTTTCGCAGAAGGAGCTTACGTTCTGCGATGGTATCAAGAGGGTCGGCGGCCGGGTCACGGATTGGCGGGCAGCAGTAAAAACAGCTTTTCTCAGGGTCGGGAAAGCAGAGTGAGGCGAGATTAAGCATTTGAGTTTTATTCTGCCGGTTGCGAATCAGGTGATTTTACCTGATTCGCAACCGGTTTTCATTGAGTGCTCACAAAATGCCGGGTTCACTTATGCTTTTGCGGCGGACCGGGCTGGGGTTGTTTATTCGCTGTACATGATCGCCAGGATAAGGGCGGGTTTGTCGGTGTTGGTGACGACGATATGCGGGGTCGTCGATTTAAGATAGACGGTGTCCCCCAGGGAAAGAATTTCCACTTTATCCTCGATAACGATTTTGACCTCGCCGTCAATAACATAGATGAGCTCCTCCCCGTCGTGTACCGAGGGGACGACATCCTTGGCTTTTTCCGGATTTAATTTGACAATAAAGGGGTCCATGTGGCGATCTTTAAGGTCGGAGGCCAGAGGGATGTAGCTGTGGTAGCTGGCCCGGCCCGACGGCAGCGGCGCGGTCTTATGATCCCGAACCCGCATGATGCTGTAGTTGCCCTTTTCTTCCCGGGCTGAAAAGAGGGAGCTCATTACGGTGTTGAGCGCGCGGGAGAGACGGATCATGGTGCCCAGGGGCGGCGTGATCTTCTCCTGCTCGATATTTTCCAGCATGGAGAGCTCAAAGCCGGTTTTCTGGGCCAGTTCAGCCAGGGAGAGCCCTTGCGTTTCCCGCATGTGCTTGATCTTCTCACCAACATGAATGGGGTTTGACTGTTCCTGGGGCTTGTCCATATGTTCGGTCAGGTCGGCCAAATATTTTTCGTAATATTCATTGTGTTTTTCAATCTTGATCATAGTCGAGTACTCCTGAAGGTCTTTGGTTTCTGTGCGGAATTTGCCAGCTTACGTTAAATGGGCTATTCGGCTTAAGCGTGTTATCATATAATGTTCGCGGTGTAAAGAGCAAGTAATAAATTTACCGATATTGGTAAAGTATTAATTAATGGCTTTGCGGCTGATTTTGTGAGGCGGTCAAGTCGTTACCGATCTTATAAAATTCTTGACAAACCGGCAATGGTCGGTTAGCTGTCATCGGCAAATATGAATAAACGCATGCTTTTATAAGGGGGGTGAACTGTCTTTTTCAGTTGCTGGTGCCTGGCGTCTGGCGGCATATC
The DNA here is from genome assembly GCA_016938065.1 of Deltaproteobacteria bacterium. GTDB lineage: Bacteria > Desulfobacterota > Anaeroferrophillalia > Anaeroferrophillales > Tharpellaceae > Tharpella. The sequence continues at coordinate 13,491 of JAFGVI010000122.1, forward strand.
GGGAGGTGGCCGGAGGCCTCAACCCATTTTTTTTTACGTTTCTGGGAGAATATTGCCGAAATTGCCGGCAGGTGATTGGGCGTCTGCCGGAAGCTGTTGATGAGACCATCGTCTTACTCGACGGAGTTTATCCGGGCTGCTGTCATCGTGGGGCCGGGGATATCTTTCGTCTTGAGGGAGAAAGTCCGCTTCGGACTTATCTGGCTCCGGAGATTGTTGAGGGCTTGAAATTTGCCCGTCAGCAGAGAATGGCACATTCCGGCCCCGGCGGCGGCTGTTACACTTTTCAGCGGCAGCGGGATGGTTTGACGGTTCAGGGGGCGCATTGCCTCTACTTCGGGGTGCACGGCTGTCTTCTGGGTGATTTAAAAGGGCCGCTCTGTCTCAATTTTATCTGTCCGCCGATGCGCAGTGATCTGCTTGCGGTCTGTGCCGGCGATGAGAGTCTGGTCGGGCCGGAGCATGATTTTTTATGCATCTACAGAAGTCTGGCGATAGTCAGTTATGACGATCCGGCGACTGTGGCCCGGGAGCTTGCCGATCTGGGGCGGCGGGTGCGGCTTCTTTCGGACAGGTGCGCTGTGTTTCTGGCCGAGCGTCCGGCTCGGTCTCTTTATGCTTTTTTTAATGAAGGATGAATTCTTTTTCTGTGGTTATGATCAATATTGTTGGTTTGCTGAGGAGAACAAGGTAAAATGCTGGATCAATTACTGGCTGCTCTGAATGCGACGGAAAGGGCGGCCGTCGATGAAGAGGAATATAATATCTTACAGGCGATTGTCGAGGAGCTGCCGGCGTTTCCGGCGGAAGTTTCGCAACTGCTTCCCATATTGCAGTCGATTCAGAAAAAACATGGTTATCTGCCCAGGCTCGCTCTGAACATGGTTGCCAGTCATGTGCGGACCACCATCGCTAAAGTTTATGGGATTGCAACTTTTTATAATCAGTTCCGTTTTAATCCTCCGGGTCGCAATCCGATTAAAGTCTGCTTAGGTACTGCCTGTCACGTCAAGGGCGGTGAAATTCTTCTGGAGAATTTTGAAAGGCGGCTTGAAATCAAAGAAGGGGAGACCTCGGCAGATCGTGAGTACAGTCTGGAACGAGTCGCCTGTATCGGCTGTTGCGCGTTAGCCCCGGCCGTGGTTGTGGGCGAGAAGGTCGAGGCCTATGTTACTCCGAGCAAGGTCGAGGGAATTATAACTGAGATTGAAGTGCGTAAAGAGATGGCGGCGCGGGAGCAGGTTAAAAATGATGCAGCCAATGAATAGTGCCAAGGAGAAGCTGAGGCTTCTGGCCGATTCGGCCCGGGAGCGAGTCAGAGAATTGAAAGAGTCACCGTTGCCGGTAATTTATGTCGGCTGCGCCACCTGTGGCCGGGCGGCCGGGGCTCTGGCGACGATTGCCGGATTTGAAAAGGCTCTGCAGGAGAATGGACTTGAGGCTCAGATCAGACAGGTCGGCTGTCTCGGTCACTGTTATGCTGAACCTCTGGTAATTATTCAAAATCCCGGTTTTCCTCCGCTGCTTTATCAGAAAATCGGGGCCGGAGAGGCCGGTATTCTGGTGCGCTCTTTTCTGAAAGACGGCAGCGATCCCTGTTATGAATATCTGATCGGCGCCCTGGAGGCCGACGAAAATTTTCCGACGTTGATGGATTATCCCCGCTATCTTTATGAAAACCGGGTGGTGATGGAGCATTGTGGCCTGATTGATCCGGAAGAGATAGACTCCTATTTGGCCGTGGGGGGGTATGCGGCTCTGGCCCAGGGGCTGGAAAAGGGTGGTGCCTGGGTGCTCGAAGAGGTTAAGGCCGCGAACCTGCGCGGGCGGGGCGGGGCCGGTTTCCCGGCAGGGAAGAAATGGGAAATCGCCCGGGAGGTTGAGAAAACGCCTAAACTGCTCATCTGCAACGGTGATGAAGGTGATCCCGGAGCCTACATGGATCGCACCCTGCTTGAGAGTAATCCGCATCAGGTGCTTGAAGGTCTGGCGCTGGCGGCGCTGGCGGTCGGGGCGGAGCGCGGTTTGCTCTATATTCGGGCCGAGTACCCGCTGGCCGTTACAATTATGGAGCGGGCGATTGTTGCCGCCGAAGAGAAAAATCTGCTCGGGGCTGATATTCTGGGCAGTGGCTTTTCCCTGGAAGTGTCGGTTTTTCAAGGCTCCGGCGCTTTCGTCTGCGGTGAAGAGACCGCTCTGATTCAATCTCTTGCCGGTAATCGCGGCATGCCGCAGCCCCGGCCGCCCTATCCGGCGGTGGAGGGTTTGAATGGTCTGCCGACGGTTATCAATAATGTCAAAACCCTCTCCACGGTGCCCTCGATCATTCGTCGCGGGTGGCAATGGTTTCGTGCGATCGGGACGGAAGATAGTCCCGGTACGGCGATTTTTTCCGTCGTTGGCGAGGTCGAGTATCCGGGTCTGGTTGAAGTGCCCATGGGGGTTACTTTGGAACATCTGGTGCTTGATGTTTGCGGCGGCATCAAAGATGGTAAAGAGTTTAAAGCGGTGCAGATCGGCGGGCCTTCCGGCGGCTGTCTGCCGGCGGCTCTGGCGGATACGGTGATTGATTTTGATTCTTTGAAGAAGGTTGGCGCCATGATGGGTTCCGGCGGTCTCGTCGTTATGAACGAGGATACCTGCATGGTCGAGGTGGCCCGCTATTTCACCGATTTTACCCAGGGTGAATCCTGTGGCAAATGTACCTTCTGCCGGATCGGTACCCGTCATTTACGCGAGCTCCTGCATTCGATTACGCTTGGAGAGGGTAGCTTGGATGATTTGGCTGATCTTGAAGAACTCAGTCAGGCCATCATCAAAGGTTCACTCTGCAGTCTTGGAAAAACTGCGCCCAATCCGGTGTTGACTACCTTGCGTTTCTTTCGCGATGAGTATCTGGCGCATATCGAGGAGAAACGCTGTCCGGCCAAAATGTGCCGAACTCTGATCGCCTTTTATATCGATCTGGAAGCCTGCGCCCGCGGATGTGATGCCTGTGTTGCCTGCTGTCCGACGGATGCAATTTTTACAACCAGTAATCGCAAAAAAGCGATTGATCAGTTAAAGTGCGTCAAGTGCGGTGAGTGTGTTTATGTCTGTCCCCCCGAGTATGATGCGGTGCGCCGGGTTTCACCGCCGGAAATGATTCCCGATCAGGGCGTAGAACCTTTGACGGAGAAAGAAGAGAGTCAAGCATGAGTGATAATCTCGTGACCATTACGGTTGATGAACAGAAAATTACGGCCCCGGCTGGAGCCTTTCTCTTGCCGGTCTGTCTCGAAAACGATATCTATATTCCTCATCTCTGTTTTCTTGAGGGTATGGACGATCCCCCGGCCTCCTGTCGTCTCTGTCTGGTGGAGATTGCCGGTGAAAGCGGGCCGGTGGCTTCCTGCCGCTACCGGGTCAGAGAAGGGCTGGAGGTCAAAACCAACAGTGATGAGATCCTGCGGTTGCGGCAGCTGGCATTTCGCCTGCTGGTCTCGACCAATGACGGCAGCTGCCGTACCTGTATTGCCAATCACAGCTGCGACCTGCAGAAGATAGCGAAATATCTGCATCAGCCGTTAAAGACCAAGCGGCTGCGGCATATCGATCGCGACTATCCCGCCCTGATTGATAATCACCCTTTTCTGGTCTATGAACCGAAAAAATGTGTTCTGTGCGGTCGCTGTGTTTATGTCTGCGGACAGCTCGAAAAAGGTTACAAACTCGATTTTGCGCAGCGCGGTATGGATTCGATTGTCTCCTTGTTCGGCAGTGAACTAGACCCCGCCAGTCTGGAGTGTGAAACCTGCCTGGCTTGCGCCGGGGTTTGTCCGGTCGGGGCCATGAGCAGCAAAAAAAAGTGGCGGAGCTTTATCGCCGAGCTTGGATTAAATTGACGGCTTAAGGAAAAATCTATGTCAACTCTGGTGTTAATGCGTCACGGTGAATCGCTCTGGAATCTGGAAAATCGTTTTACCGGCTCCAATGATGTGCCGCTGACTGAAAAAGGGCGGGCTGATGCGGTCAACGCCGCGCTTAAATGTCCGGGGCAGAAATTTGATGTAGCCTACAGTTCAACCCTTTCCCGGGCAAAAGAGACGGCCGTCCTTTTTCTCAAGGCGCTGGAGTCGGATGCGCCGCTGATTGCCGAACCCGCTCTGATTGAGAAGAGCTATGGCATCTTAGAAGGGTTAAGCAAGACTCGGGTTAAAGCGGAGTACGGCGAAGATATCTATAATCTTTGGCATCGCAGTTATGAGGTGGGCCCTCCGGGAGGTGAAAGTCTCTATGATCTTACCCTGAGGGTTTATCCTTTCGTTCGGCGGGTGGTAGGCGAAGATCTGCGGCTGGGTAAAAATGTGCTGCTGGTTGCACATGGCAATGTAATTCGCTCCCTGATCATGCTCGTCGAAAAACTAGATCGCAAGGAGGTTGCCAGGGTAGAGGTGGGCACCGCCGTGCCTCTGATCTACCATCTCGACGAAAAATTTACGGTGCTGGATCGGTGACGGAAGCGATGGAAAAGCGTTTGCGGATTGTGGTCAGCGGGCGAGTGCAGGGGGTCTGGTACCGAGCTTCAACCCGGGCTCAGGCGCAGCGTCTCGGATTGGTCGGCAGCGTCTGGAATCGGTCCGACGGGCGGGTTGAAATCGTTGCTGAAGGGGCGGAAGAGCCTTTGCGTGAGCTTTTGGTCTGGTGTGGCAAGGGGCCTGTCGGGGCGCGGGTTGATACGGTTGAGAGTTGCTGGTCGGTTGCCGCCGGCGGGATTGATGCCTTTACAATTATACGAATAAACTAAAATAACTTGCATGTCTAAAATATCCGCCCCGGTTGACCCTGGAGTTTCTGATGCCGAATTGTTTCCGGTCGCGGAAGGTTGCGGGGTTGCTGCCGGCGGCTATCTGCCGCCGGATGTCGCTGAATATCTGCGGCAGGAGATAGCCGGGGCCGGGGGCAATGAGGTTTTTTTCCGGGGGCGCTGTCAGGCGGGCCGGGTGGTTCAGGTAAAGGTTCTGGCCCGCGGCAATCAGAATATGACCCCAGCTTTGACAGGACAGCTCAAAGCGGGCGAAGCGGTTATTCATAATCATCCCTCCGGCAACCTTACCCCCTCTGATGCCGACTTGAGGGTTGCCTCTCTTCTCGGAGCGGAAGATATCGCCTTTCTCATTGTCGATAATCTGGTGGAGCGGGTTTACGCCGTGGTCGAACCGGTGATTAAGGCCGAGGTCGAACCTTTGCCGCCGGCTTTGATCGAGCAATATTTTTTCCCCGAAGGCCTGCTGGCGAAAACCCTGCCGAGTTTTGAATTCAGGTCGGAACAGGCAGAACTGGCCCGGTCGGTGCTTGAAGCTTTCAACCATAAAGGTTTTCTTCTGGCTGAAGCCGGCACCGGGGTGGGCAAAAGTCTTGCCTACCTGATTCCGGCGGCCCTCTGGGCCATGCGCCATAACCAGCGCGTCGTTGTGTCAACCAACACCATCAATCTGCAGGAACAGCTGCTTAATAAAGATATTCCTCTGCTGACCGAACATCTGGGCTTGGCGGTCAAGGCGGCGCTGATTAAGGGGCGCAGTAATTATCTCTGTCGGCGCCGGGTTAAGGAGCTGGCCGAGGAGTTGGTTGCGGATGCGCAGTCGCTTGATGATGAACTCAAGGCTTTGCTCGCTTGGGCCGCAACTACGCTCGACGGCAGCCGGGCTGATTTTTCAGGCCTGCCCAGCGCGGCCGCCTGGGAGATGGTGGCGAGTGAGGCTGACGCCTGTCTTGCGTCGCGCTGTGCTGAATTTCCCAACTGTTTTTTTTACAGAGCCCGGCGTGAGGCGGCCCGGGCGCAGCTGCTGGTGGTCAATCATCATCTTTTGATGGCCGATCTCCAGTTTCCTTCCGATGCCGGGGTTCTGCCGCGTTATGATGCACTGGTAATGGATGAAGCGCATCATCTTGAAGATGCGGCAACCGGTTATCTCGGAGAGAATATTTCGCAGATCGGTCTGTTGATGCTGCTTAACCGTCTGGCGCATCAGCGGCGGCCGGAGCTTGGTCTGCTAAGGCGATTACGGCGTCGTCTGGGTCAGGGTTCAGCTTCTGCGGCAGCAGAGCACAAAGGGAAAAATGTAGTTTCTCAGGCTTTTTCAGCCGATCTCGCGGCCCAGGTCGAAGGTGAAGCTGAACCGGCGGTACTGATGTTTCTTAATGATCTCAATGATCATTTTGAAGCATGGCGAGAGGTTTTAATTGCTGATTTTGTTTCGGATGATGAAGTTAATGAGGGCTCGTTCAAACTTCGTGTAACCGATGAGCATCGTCAGAGTGAGGGCTGGAAAATCAGGCTCGGGGCCCGGGTTGAGAGTTTTATTGAAGAGGCCCAGAGTGTGACCCGAGCTCTTTTATCCCTGGGGCGCAAGATAGAGAAAGGTCTGCAGGAGAAACTTCTGCCGGAGGATTTTTTTGTCGCCTGGCTGGGGGAGTTCAAGGCGGCGCTTGGACGACTGCAGACTCAGGTCGATTTTATCGGGCGGTTTTTTCTCAAAATGAGAGGCCAGTCCGAAACTATCGCCTGGATTGAGGCGACGGTCGGGCGGCGGCGCAACTGCAAACTGGTGCTGGCTCCGCTGGTCGTGGGGACGCTGCTGGAAGAGCTTCTTTATAAGCGTCTGCAGACCTTGGTTATGGTCTCGGCGACGATTGCGGTGGAGAGCTCCTTTGCTTTTTTTATCTCCCGGGTCGGGCTTGCAGAAAGGGCGAACCAAGGGACTTTACGCTCGCTGATCCTGTTAAGTCCTTTTGACTATCGCCGTCATGCCCTGATCATGGTTCCGCAAGATCTGCCCCTGCCCAACGAGGCTTCCTACATAGCCTCTCTGGGGCTTTTTCTCGATACCCTGATCGCCCGGATCGGCGGCCGATCCCTGGTTCTGTTTACATCCTATCGGGCTATGCAGCAGGCGGCCGCTATCTGTCGTGACTCATTACAGCGTCGCGGGGTTCGTTTGCTTATGCAGGGTGAGGGGCAGCGCCAGTGGCTCCTGAACGAGTTGAAAAACAGTTACAATACAGCACTTTTTGCCACCGACAGTTTCTGGGAGGGAGTCGATGTCAAGGGTCGGGCTTTAGAGTGTCTGGTGATTGTCAGATTGCCTTTTAAAGTGCCGAGTGAGCCGGTGCTGATGGCCCGGCTCGAATATATTGCGGCCAGCGGCGGTAATCCTTTTTATGACTACACGCTGCCGCAGACCGCCTTGAAATTAAAGCAGGGTGTCGGCCGTTTGATCCGCAGCCATGATGATCGCGGGGTAATTATCGTTTGTGATCGGCGTCTGGTGGAAAAATCCTACGGTGCGCGACTGCGTGCGGTTCTGCCGGCGGCTGATCTTATGGTTCTGTCGGGCGGGGAGATAATCAGTCGGACTGCCGCTTTTCTGGTGCAGTAAAAACTTGACAGCCGGACTGTATAGGGGTAATTGTACTGTAAGAGAAGGCACTGGAGTTTAATTTTGCGATTTTTGAGATTATCTGAATGGAGGAGTACTCTCTAAAAGAGACATTGCTTTTCGGCGGGGTTGTCGGTGCCTTTTTTTTACTGCTGGCGGCGCTTGCGCTGATGGTGGTCTGTCTGAGGCAGAGCGATATGGCCAGTTGTCAGTTGGTGATTGCGCAACGGATGGCTCTGTATGTCGATCAGGAGCCGGAGACTGCAGGATCGGCGGTCGCGCCAGCCCTGCCGGCAAATCTAAGGAATGAAGTTTACGGGAAACGTGATCCCTTGACAGCTCTGGAGCTGCTGGCGAAGGGGGGGGTGTTTGCCGGTACCCGCCTCTCTGCGATCGAAAACCATGAAATATCTTTTCTGCTTAAATCGTTAACCAGTCTTTGCCGGGCTCGGGACAATGCGCCGCCGGACACTACCTCATATATCTCTCTGACCATCTTGTTGCGCAAAAAATTACTGGCTCTCTCTGATGCTCTCACTTTTCGGGCGTTGGCTGCCAGAGCCAGAGTCTGGATTGTTTTCTGGCTGCTTTTTTTCTGGGCGCTGGTTCTGCTGGCAAGCGGTTTTTACGGGCTGCGTATCTTTCGGCTGCGGGAGAAACGTCTGCGTTGGGCAAATCAGGCTCTTGAACTTGAAAAAGAGCTTCTTCAGGCTTTGCCGGAAGCGCTGGTACTGCTTGATAAAACGCTTTCGTTGAAATTTGTCAATCGTCTGGCCGAGCGTTATTTCGGGCGTTTGGCGGATTCACGAAAAGGCTGCTACTGGGGGCGCTTCTGTCAGGATCAGAGCCTGCTCGAATCTTTGCGTAATTCGTGGCAGGTCTACGGCGAGAGCCCGGCGACGAAAGGCGTTGCCGAGGTGCAGGAAATTTCCCTGCGTCTGGGCGACAACCGTCAATGCCTGCTTCAGGTGCAATGGTACCATCTTTCTCTGGCCGGGCGGGACTATCTTCTGGGAATATTTAATGATCCCGAAGAGGGCCGCGCGGAAGACCGGAAGCAGGCAGATGCTCAGGAACGGTTGAAAGAGCTTTCCACTAATCTCTTCAAGGCTCAGGATGAAGAACGCAGGCATCTGGCGGATGAGCTTCATGATGGTCTATGTCAGTCCCTGGCGGCCCTGAAAATGCAGGTTTTCGGGGTTGAGCGGCATATCGAAAAGACTGAACTGCAGGAAGAGTGCCGTCGTGCCCGCCAATTCATCGCCCAGATCATAGAGGATGTCAGACGTCTTTCGCATGACTTGAGTCCGGTGATTCTGGATGATCTGGGTTTAAGTGATGCTCTGGTTCATCTCGTCAATAATTTTACGGCTCTGAATAATCTTAAAGTTTCAATTTCGGTTCCCGATCTTGACGATGTTTTTGCCGGTGATGCGGCGCGGAATATCTATCGCATTGTTCAGGAGGCGATAAATAATGTCGGAAAGCATGCCAAAGCTTCTCTGGTTTTGTTAAAGGCTGAGATTGTCGGCGATGAAGTCTCTTTTTCAATCAAGGATGACGGCGTCGGTTTTGATCTGGAGAGCACTCAGAAAATGCGATCAGGCGCGGGTCTGGGATTGGCAAGCATGGCCCAGCGGGTGCATCTGCTCGGGGGTAAATTCAAGCTTGTCAGTCGTCCGGGTGAGGGGTGTGAGATTGCCTTTACGATTCCCAAAAAATAATTTTGAGATACTTGTAAAAAGTCTTATTTTCTGATATTAAGTCGCTTTCCAAGGGTCGATGATTGCCGTGGTATTTTTCTAAGATACTGGCGCATAACTATAAGATTAGTAAAATTAAGGAGTTGCATGATGTTTAGAGATGATGGGAAATGTAAAATTGTTCTGGCTGATGACCATGCAATATTGCGTCAGGGGATAAAAAAAATTATCGAGGAGGAAGATAATCTGGAGGTTGTCGGTGAAGTTGCTGACGGGCTTGAGCTGATCGATTTTCTCAATAATAATCGTGCTAATCTGGTTCTGCTCGATATTTCAATGCCCAATGTCCGGGGGATTGAAGCGATTACCGAGGTTCGTCGGGCCCAGCCCGGAGTCAAGGTTATTATGCTGACCATGCATAATAACAAAGAGTATCTCTATGCCGCAATCGCGGCCGGAGCCGATGGCTATCTGCTTAAAGAGAACAGTGATGATGAACTCCTTTCGGCGATTGACCAGGTTCTGCATGGCGAGACCTACATCTCTTCCACTTTGGTTGCGGATTTTTCCGAAGATCTGATGCGGTTCTATCGCAAGAACAAGAAGCTGCCTTTCGAGCATCTGACCAATCGTGAGCGCGAGGTCCTGAAGATGGTGGCCGAGGGCAACACCAGCCGCGAGATTGGCGACCTTCTTTACATCAGTCTGCGGACGGTTGAGCATCACCGCGCGAATATCATGCGTAAGATGAAATTTCGCTCAGTTGCCGATCTCATTAAATATGCGCTCGATAAGGGTTACGTATAAGCAACTTAAGTTTGTGACCGGCTGAATCTTTTAAAGGGCGCCTGATGGGTGCCCTTTATTATATTTAAAATACAATAATGCGCGGTCGCCTCGGAGCTCTGTGTTTCAGAGGTACGGCCGCAGCGACTGGTTTACCAGTGTTTGATTTTTTGACGGAGATTAAGAATATGAGTTTGAGAATAGACCCTTTCGCTGACCTGCCCTGTATGATAGCTGATCCCGGATTGGCTGAATGGGGTCGGAAAGAGATTGAGATTGCCGAACATGAGATGCCGGGTTTGATGGCTATCCGGGAAAAATATGAAGCTGCAAAACCGCTGAAGGGGGCCCGGATTATGGGTTCTCTGCATATGACGGTGCAGACTGCGGTTCTGATTGAGACGTTGGCGGCTTTAGGAGCCGATGTGCGTTGGGCCTCATGTAATATTTTTTCGACTCAGGACCATGCGGCCGCCGCGATTGCGGCCACCGGTATTCCGGTTTTTGCCTGGAAGGGGGAAACCCTGGAGGATTACTGGGCCTGCACGTATCAGGCTCTTCGCTTTCCTGGCGGTCAGGGGCCGGATCTGATCGTCGATGACGGCGGCGATGCAACCATGATGCTTCACTTCGGGGCGCGGGCCGAAGCTGATCCGAAAATTCTTGAAGCTGATTTTGAGTCAGAAGATGAAATTGCCCTGGTTGCCCTTTTGCGCGAGATAAAACTTCGCAACCTGAGCAGCTTTACGGCCTGGGTTGCCGGTTGTAAAGGGGCTTCCGAGGAGACGACCACCGGAGTGCATCGGCTTTATCATATGATGGAGAAAGGTGAGCTCAAATTTCCGGCTTTTAATGTCAATGATTCAGTGACCAAGTCTAAATTCGACAATCTTTACGGTTGTCGGGAATCGCTGGCCGACGGTATCAAGCGGGCGACCGACGTGATGGTCGCCGGCAAGAATGTTGTGATTTGCGGCTATGGCGATGTCGGCAAAGGCTGCGCTCAGTCGATGCGTGGTTTCGGGGCCCGGGTTCTGGTGACGGAGATCGATCCGATTTGCGCTCTGCAGGCCCTGATGGAGGGTTTTGAGGTAACCACGGTTGAGGCGGCGCTAACCGAGGGTGATATCTATGTGACGACGACCGGCAACCGGGATGTGATTACGGCCGAGCATATGTCGGGGATGAAAAATCAGGCAATTGTCTGCAATATCGGACACTTTGACAGTGAAATTCAGATTGCCCGCTTAAACAAATGGCCCGGAGTGAAAAAAGAGGAGATCAAGCCCCAGGTTGACCGCTATACGTTTGTTGACGGTCACCAGATCTTTGTTCTGGCCGAAGGTCGTCTTGTCAATCTGGGTTGTGCCACCGGCCATCCTTCTTTTGTCATGTCGGCCTCTTTTGCCAACCAGACCCTGGCGCAACTCGATCTCTGGCAGAATGACTATGAAATTGGCGTCTATCGTCTGCCGAAGCGGCTCGACGAAGAGGTGGCCCGCTACCATAGCGAAAAGCTGGGCGCGAAATTGACTGTGATGACTGAACAGCAGTCCAAGTATATGGGTATTCCGATTGCAGGCCCGTACAAGCCCGAGCATTATCGTTATTAAATCGGCATAGAGCAGCCTCTGATATAAAAAAGGGGCAGCGCCCGGGAAACATCTCTAACTGAATGTTTCCCGGGCTCTGCCCCTGATTTTTTTCTTTTTCATGGTCGGGATGAGAGGATTTGAACCTCCGACCCCTGCGTCCCGAACGCAGTGCTCTACCGGGCTGAGCCACATCCCGAA
>JAFGVI010000123.1 GCA_016938065.1 Deltaproteobacteria bacterium
AAAAAGCTTAGAGCCACGATTTAATAAATCGGAGGTACAGGAAATCTACGTTTTCCTCTTGACTTTACTTATCATAGATGACCCCATGCAGACGCCGGTCGCAAAAAAGCTGAAATGATCCTTCAGTTTCAGTCAGCTCGGCCCCGAGCACCGCCGCCTTCTGACAGAAAGGGCCAAGTTCCCAGCTTTCGACCTTAAGGGGCTCACCGTTCTGGTCGTAAATTGAAATTCTGGCCTGGGCGGTTTGATTTTCGGCATTGGTCAGGGCCAGTCCGATGACCTCACCCTTACTGATTGAATTGGAAAAATAAGGACAATAGTAAGCGTATTCGGCCATGACCGGATTGACGAAAAGCAAAAACAGGATGACTATCGCCGAACAACATAACCGATAAAAACCTTTGACCGGTCGTTCATATTGCTTATAACAGTTCATATTGAAACCATGACTGGCGGCAATCTAAACCGCCTTTGTGAATGCCTAAGGAAAGCAGTGAAAAGATCGAGCACCGCCGGCAGGGCACTGATCAGGCGGTGAGTTCCCGGCAGCAGGTGCAGGGTCAGGTTCCGGCTGCGGGCTAAATCGATAATCAGGACGAAAATCAGGGATAATCGCAGCGGCATCATCTTCGATTTTTTGAGCAGCGGGCTCAGTTCGTCTTTTTGGGCACAGCTTCCACTGTGCGGGCCATCTATGATTTTGCAGGCAAAGCAACTGTTACTGGAGCTTGGCTTTTTTGGCCGCAACGATTTTCTGCGCCAGCTTTAAAATCTCGCGAAAGGGATGATGAATCTGGGTCGTATTGATGGTGATTATTGTATCGGTAATAGTTCCGTAACGGGTTGGATCACCACTTTCCTGCAGATGGTGTGAGATAATATCGCGCAGTTCGGTTTCGGTGCCCATCAGGATATGGCGCTCATCGGTGGCTACCAGATCTTTAATCTTCGGTCTCTGCCGGGTTCTGATAAAATACTGCGCTCCCAGGGTCGCCCCGCGCAGAGCATGACCGCTATCCCACCCCAGAGCCTTCAGGGCGATGAAAATACCGGAAAAAGTATCGCCCGCGCCGAGGGTTGAGGTGAGTTCGTCGATAAAATCATCTCCGCAGATAATCCGGCGATCGGCATAGCGCATCCGGAAAATCACATCCTCGGGCATGCGGGCTTTTTTCCAGTAGAGCAACGCCCGTTCCGGGGTCAGACGCTCAGTAAAACGCACCCCCTTACTCCCTTCCGTCAAGAGCAGACGACCGCCTTTATTATTCTCCCCTTTTTTCCCCTGGTTCATATGCCGCACCAGCTGACTGCTGGTCAGATCTATCCCTTTGCGGCGAGCCACGCCATCCAGAAGCTGCAACTCGTCAGTGTTTAAAATAAGATACTGAATAAACGGAATCACCGCCTCATAAAGCAGCTCCTCACGACTACCGAAAAAGCGCTCCTTCCCGGAAGTGTAATAACGCGACTCAACCAGAGCGTCAATACAGTGAAAAAAAGTCTTGGTCGGACATAAAAAAGTATTTACCTCACTGGCATAAGCGGTATGCAGCAGACGGCAGACCAGACGCAGTTCCTCGGGATTGGTAAGTGAATTGATAATCAGATTTGTCCTGATAAAATCACTGTCTTTACGTAGCTTATACTCAAGATCGAAATAGCGCTGAGCCATCCGCTCAACGGGAATAATCCCTTCATTGGTCTTATTAGACAAAACTATCCGATCGAGACTTTTACCTGCATCATCCTTGAGCGTCAGCACATAGCTTATTCGAGGCACCAGATTATCAACATGCATTTCTGGTATTCCCCCGATGGTCACGCGATAATCCTGATAGAACTTCTTGACCAGTTTGAATTTAGGATTTTTGACATCAAAAAAGAACAGGTGTTCGCATTGAAAGGCGGCACTATCGGCCAGCACTTCCGGAGAATCATAAAGGGTGCGAATCGCCTCTATGAGGTTGCGATTATTACCACCGAGCTGAATCTTAACTTCATTTTCAACCATGACCAGTTTAAGATCTTTTTCATCCCGGATAATCTCTGGATAACTCCGGTTGAGTTGCTCCACAAGCTCGGCCGGCTCAGAAAAACGCAAGCTCAGCTTTGACCGTTCACTGTGTTTTCCCCCGAAGGTCATCGTATAGTAATATTTTTCGTTAACCTTCTGCACATCGCAGGCAGCCATCGGATCAACGTAAATCGGCTTGGCCTGGCCTTCGACCCGGCAGACGAAAAGGGTCCCCAGAGGCAATAACAGTTTATCGTCAATCATGATGAGATCATTTTTGACCGCCCGGCAGATGTCTGCAAGGGAAAGCGCTATCATGTAATCAAAAACCGGAATCCCGCCCAGAAATATAAAACGGCTTCGTTCACTTGCAGTCATCGTATCACCTCACTTAAAATCATACTTGATTTTTACCGGCCGGCTGTGGTAAAGGGCCCAACCTTAGTTAAGGGTAAAAGAAATAAGAAAGTCTCTTGCAACACCTAAATTTCCCCATGGAGTAAAAAAATGGCCAGGGTTTGTGAATTCTGCGGTAAAAAGCCGCTTGTCGGCAACAATGTCAGTCATGCAAACAATAAAACTAAAAGGGTCTTACGCCCTAACCTCCAAGAGGTTAACACCGTCATTAACGGCCAGCGGCGCAAAGTCAAAGTCTGCACCCGCTGTATCAGATCCGGCGTAATCACGAAATAGAAGAGCTTGGCTCAGGCAGCAACTTTACCCGGTATCGGCCCTGCTGATACCGGGTTTTCTTGTTTTTCACAACCGGCTGCCGCCTGCGTAATTCACTGCCCGACTGGGGGGGGAGATATTATTCCAGACAGGCACGAAAGTCCCGGCCCAGGAGCCTTCCCGCATCAGCGGCAGCTAACTCATACGGGTTACCTGATAAACTCCTTTGATCGCCCGCAAGGCCTGCTTGACTTTTTTAAGATGTTCGAGATCCTTTACCTGGATTTCAAAAAAACAAAGTGCTTTATGATCAATACTGGTCTTTAACGAACCACTCGTAATATTGGCCTCCATACTGCTGATCGCCGTACCCATGGCCACCAGCATTCCCTTTTCATCTTCACACATGATGCGGATTTTAACCGAATGCGATGTGGAGCGTGAAAGGTTCCACTCAACATCCATATAACGCTCCGATTCCGCCTGATTGACATGCCGGCAATTGCGCCGATGCACCGTCAAGCCCCGACCCCGGGTTATAAACCCGACCACATCGTCTCCCGGCAAGGGATTACAGCATTTAGCAAAGCGCACCATCACATCATCAATATCATTAATGGAAATTCCGTCCCGAGAAGGTTTACGGGCCGCCTGACTCTCATCCTTCTTATCTCTGGCCCTGGCCTTATCCTGTTCCCGCAGTTCCGGATAGATCCGATTAATAACCTGCAGAGCCGAGAGTTTGCCGCGACCCACGGCAGACAATAGGGCTTCGGCATTATTGAGCGAAAAAGCAACCGCCGCCTCCTGCATTTTGCCACTCTTCAGAGCCTGATTGAAAGAGAGTTTCAAACGAGTAAAGGCCTTCTCACAAAGTTCCCGCCCGAGTTCGATACTGCGCCGCTCCTCCTCCTTTTTAACCCATTGCCGAATCTTATTGCGAGCCTTGGTGGTTTTGACAAAAGCGAGCCAGTCCTTATTCGGATGCTGGCGCTTAGAGGTAATAATTTCGACCATTTCGCCATTTTTTAATTGATAGCGCAAGGGCACGAGCTTACCGTTAACCTTAGCTCCACTGCAATGATCACCAACCGTCGAGTGAATACTGTAGGCCATATCAATCGGCGACGAACCGCTCGGCAGCTCTTTGACTTCGCCGGCCGGAGTGAAAACGTAGACCGCCTCCGAAAAGAGATCAATCTTCACGGAATCAAGAAAATCGCCCGGGTTGTTGACATCCTGCTGCCACTCAATCATCTGTCGTAACCAATCCATCTGTTTACGATCATGATCATCGAGTTGATAACCCTCCTTGTAGTGCCAGTGCGCAGCAATCCCCATCTCAGCAATCTGATGCATCTCCAGGGTACGGATCTGAAACTCAATATGGCGGCCTTCAGGTCCGATCACCGAGGTATGCAGTGACTGGTACATATTCACCTTGGGGACACTGATAAAATCCTTAAAACGACTCGGTATCGGCCGCCACAGAGCATGAATGATACCCAAAACATTATAGCATTCGGATTTATCCGAAACCAGGATGCGAAAAGCGATAATATCATAGATCTGTTCAAAGGAGATATTGCGCCGCACCATTTTGCGATAAATACTGTAGAAATGTTTGAGACGCCCGGACACCTGCCCCTTGATCCCGTGATGATCCAGATTACGTTGCACGAGTTTTATGATTTTATCGATAAATTCTCGACTTTCAAGCTCTTTACGGGCAACCTTCTCCTCAAGCTCGCGATAGATGGTCGGCTGCAGATAGCGCAGAGAATTATCCTCAAGTTCCTGTTTGATCCAGGAGATCCCGAGACGGTTGGCCAAAGGGGCATAGATATCAAGCGTCTCCTGAGCAATCGCTTCCTGGCGCTCCGGTTTCTGAAAATCAAGAGTCCGCATATTGTGGACGCGGTCAACCAGTTTGATAACCAGCACCCGAATATCTTTCACCATAGCGAGAATCATTTTGCGATAATTCTCGGCCTGATGCTCGCGCAGACTTTTAAATTTTATCTTGCTGATTTTGGTCAAACCTTCGACCAGAGAGGTAATCTCATCACCAAAACGAAGACTCAAATCTTCGATCGAAGTCATGGGATCATCTTCGAGGGTATCGTGCAGAAGACCGGCGGCAATACTGGCGAGATCCATCTTCATCTCGGCCAGCATGTTCGCGACCTCGATCGAATGAATCATATAGGGTTCACCGGAAAGGCGAACCTGATTACGATGAGCATAAGCGCTGTAAGCGTAAGCTTTGCGAATTATATCAAAATTTGCCGCCGGATAATAATCGGCTACTTTCTCTATAATATCATTCGCTCGAATCATGCAGACAGCTTTGCTTAAGCAGCTAAAAAATCACTTGACTCTGGTTGGTATATTTTTTTTCAATACGGCGCCGGAAAATCCGGCAGACTGCAGCTGAGCAAGTACCGCTTCCGGATCAGCATCGATCTGAGGCCCGTCAAGCAGGAGCATGGCCTGGGGGATCAGCAGCCGTTCCTTACTGACTTTGGGTTCCAGTCCGGCGGCCTGATACATGTTTTCCCAGGCCACAACGCTGGTTTCCAGATAAAAAGAGCCGATGACCACAAGATACCCATCCTCCCGGCGCTGCATAAAGGGATGATCCCCTTTTTTGCGAACCACGGCCATCATTTTCTCCGCCTCCGGCAACTGCGCATAAGGCCCAAGAAAAACCCTGAACATCGGAGTCAGGAGCTTGACCGGCTCCTTCTTCACAGTAAAACCCAAGGCCTCAAGCTGCGAACACGCCTTCTGCAGATCGGGTTTCAGAACAAAACTTGCAACCTCAATAACCGATGTAACCTTCGCCACCGCTGCCGGGGCAACCGGTTCCGACGCTGAAACCTCTATTGATGAAGCCGAAGACGCCTTGTCCGGCCCGAGGCCGGACTGGACTAGATCCGGCGAAGCTTTTACCGGCGAAGTTTCATCCCCATTCTGACCACCGACAGTTAAGGCTGGGGCCCCAGCGGCAGAGAGTGGCGCCACTCCGGAACCGAAACCGGCTTGCAGACCGGCACCGGGTGCAGACTCGGAAGCCGCCGCCCCGGCAGCTGCCCCGGAAACGGCCGGAGCTGCCTCAGCCGGCGCAGCAGAAGCCCCGGTTTCAGGAACCGCTGGCACAGTTTCGATCGCAGCCGGCAGAAGCGCCAGCGGAACCCGCGGACTGGCAATCGGCACTTCCGGCATGCGAATTGGCGAGAAGGAGAGAAAATAGTAGACCCCGATCAGAGCAAAGAGAACAAATATGATCTCAAAGCGCAGAAGATTTTCCAGCCAACTGTCCTGATTCGGGGCCGACTTATGTTTTTTCTTTACCAGGGCCATTCAAAAACCGAGCCTAGCTCTCTTCTTTTTCATGTTTGGCATCTTCCACGATCTTGGCGGTCAGATGGCTGGGAACCTCTTCATAGTGAGAAAATTCCATGGTAAACATCCCCCGCCCGCCGGTCATCGAACGGAGATCGGGAGCATATTTCAAGACCTCAGCCATCGGCACATGCGCCTTGATAAGCTGACTGTTAGCTTGCGGCTCAACCCCATTGACCTTACCCCGACGACTGTTGAGATCGCCAATGATGTCGCCCATATACTCATTCGGAACATTGATGGACATCAGCATAATCGGCTCCAGAAGCACCGGTTTAGCATCGATAACCCCTTTCTTGAAGGCCATTGAACCGGCGATTTTAAAAGCCATTTCGGAGGAATCGACGGTATGATAGGAACCATCATAGAGCGAAACCTTGAAATCAACAACCGGGTATCCGGCGAGTACGCCGCCGAGCATCGCCTCCTGAATCCCTTTTTCAACCGCCGGAATATATTGCCGCGGCACGACCCCGCCGACGATATCATTGACAAATTCAAAACCACTGCCTTTCGGCAGGGGCTCGATTTTAATCCATACATCACCGAACTGACCACGGCCACCGGACTGCTTTTTATGGCGTCCCTGCACCGAAACCGTGCCCCGAATCGTCTCTTTATAAGGAACTTTAGGCGCATCAAGTTCAACATCCACGCCGAATTTCCGTTTGATACGATCAACCATCACCTCGATGTGAACCTGGCCCATACCCGATACCACCAGCTCTTTGGTCTCATCATTGCGCAGAATGCTGATGGTCGGATCCTCAGCGATAACCCGGTGCAGAGCACTGCCGAGTTTCTCTTCATCACCTTTAGTCTTGGGCCGCAGGGAGAAAGAGATCACCGGAGAGGGCAGTTCAAGCCCTTTCAGGCGCACCGGCATCTTCTCGCTGCAGAGAGTATCCCAGGTTGCCGTTTCCTTAAGTTTGGCAACCGCAACAATATCTCCGGGAATACATTTATCAATCGGCACCTGTTTATTACCTGCAAGCTTTAAAAGCTGACCGATTCTCTCTTTACGGTCTTTGGTGCTGTTGAAACAGCTTGAGTCGGAAGTCAATGTCCCGCTGTAGACGCGAAACAGGGAAAGCTGACCGGTAAAAGGATCTGAGATGGTTTTAAAGACCAGCGCGGCAAAAGGGGCGCTGGCATCCGGGACAAGTTCCCGCTCCTGCCCTGCAACCATAAGTTCCGCAACCTGAGCCGGACGTTCCAATGGTGAAGGCAGACAACTGCAGATCAGATCCATCAACGGTTGAATCCCGATATTCTTTAAAGCCGAACCGCAGACCACGGGCACGAATTTACCGGTCATCGAACCTTCGTGAGCGGCCCTGGAGATCTCCTCCGCAGTAATCTCCTCACCACCAAGATACTTTTCCATCAGGACGTCATCGGCTTCAACCACCCGCTCAATCATCGCCTCCCGGGCCGCTTCCGCAGCGGGGCGCAGATGCTCGGGAATCTCCTCGACAGTATATTTGCCACTCTGATCATTGCCGTAGCGCAAAGCCTTCATCGTAATCAGATCAACTACCCCGACAAAGTCCTCCTCCTTACCGATCGGCAGCTGCAAAACCAGAGGATAACATTTAAAAACCGTCTCCATCTCCCCGACAGCCCGTTCAAAATCAGCCCGCTCACGATCAAGCTTGCTGATAAAAACAACCCTCGGAACCTCAAATTCATCGGCGTACTTCCAGACCGCTTCCGTCTGCACCTTAACCCCGGAAATGGCACTGACAATAACTACAGCACCGCCGGCAATCCGCAGACACGCCTTGGTGTCGGCAATAAAATTGGCATACCCCGGGGTATCGATGATATTAATATGTTTACCCTGCCAGTCGAGATGGTGAAAGGCGCTGGTCAGAGTGATTTTACGTTTTATCTCTTCGGGTTCAGAATCAAGAACCGAGGTGCCATTATCAACACTACCCAGACGCGCTGTACTGCCGCCATTGAAGAGGATTGCTTCCGCAAGGGATGTTTTACCGGCTCCGCCGTGCGCGACGATTGCAACATTTCTCAAATTTTCACTTGTATAGGGCTTCATACTTTTAATGTCCTTGCCTGAAAACTAGATGGGATTGACAGATACCAAC
>JAFGVI010000018.1 GCA_016938065.1 Deltaproteobacteria bacterium
TCGCCTTTATCAAGGCTGCCAAGGAGAAACGGGCGGAAAGTGCGGGTTGAGAATTGAGCATTACGAAGAGGGCGAAGCGAATTTTTTGTCTCCCGCAAAGACGCAAAGACGCAAAGAAAAGCGCTAAGATAGTTTTACTATTTGAAAACCTCTGCGTCTCTGCGAACTCTGCGGGAAAACGCTTTTTGTCTCCCGCAGAGCTGCAGAGGCGCAGAGGAAAACCGTAATGCGAAGAGCTTATTAGGTGGGCCAGGTTTTGATGAATTCGGTAAAGATTAATGATGAAATTACTATCGGCGGGCCTGGGTCTGGGTTGGTGCTGATTGCCGGGCCCTGTGTGCTGGAGAGTCTGGCGGGAGCGCTTGAAATTGCCCGGAAGACGGCTGAAATCTGTGCGCGGCTTGATCTTCCCTATATTTTCAAGGCCTCTTTTGATAAAGCCAACCGCTCCAGTATCGACTCTTATCGGGGGCCGGGACTGGAAGAGGGTCTGAACATCCTGGCCGCGGTTAAGGATGAGCTGGGACTGGCTCTGACCACCGATGTGCATACGGTTGAGCAGGTCGAGGCGGTGGCAAGGGTTGTTGATATTCTTCAGATTCCCGCATTTTTATGTCGCCAGACCGATCTTCTGACGGCGGCCGGGCGCAGCGGCCGGGTGGTCAATATCAAGAAGGGGCAGTTTGTGGCGCCGGGAGACATGCAGCAGGCTGTCAATAAAGTGGCCTCGACCGGTAATCGGAGAATTCTGCTGACCGAACGCGGCACAACCTTCGGCTATAATAATCTCGTGGTCGATTTTCGTTCGATTCCACTGATGGCCGCCACTGGTTGTCCGGTAGTCTTTGACGCGACTCATTCCGTACAACTGCCCTCAGCGCAAGGAAGCTCGTCGGGTGGCGACCGGGCCATGATTCCGGTTCTTGCCGCCGCCGCCGTCGCCGCCGGCGTCGATGCCCTCTTCATGGAAGTCCACCCCGACCCCGAGAAAGCCCTCTGTGACGGCGCCAACTCCCTGGCCTTAAATGAATTGGAACCCCTGCTCAAACGTTTGCTGGCGTTAAGTAGCATTTAGGAACGAAGAACCGCAAAGTGGCAGCGGGTAATACTGTACGTCGCTTCGCCCTCTTGTCTCGATGCGGGGACAGATTTTAAATCTGTCCCCAGTACATGAGGGCGAAGCAAAGTTCGCCGCTGCCCGTTGCTTATTGAATTAATAATATGCTTAATCAAAAAGAGATTATTGCCGAAGGGCGGCGCACGGTTGCGGTCGAGGCGGCTGCGCTTAAAGAGCTGGGTGAGCGGCTCGGGGAAGACTTTGCCCGGGCTGTAACAATGCTCGCGGCCTGTCAGGGCAAGGTCGTGGTTACCGGGGTCGGTAAATCGGGCATCATCTGTCGTAAAATTGCCGCGACCCTGGCCAGTACCGGGACGCCCGCCCTTTTTCTTCATCCGACTGAGGGTCTGCATGGTGATCTCGGGGTCTTGGCCAAGACTGATCTGGTTATCGCGATCTCCTACAGCGGCACTACCGAAGAGCTTCTCAAGATTATTCCGGCCCTGAAGCGTCAGGGTCTGCCGCTGCTGGTGCTGACCGGCAATCTTGAGAGTGAGCTGGCTCGCAGCAGTGATCTGGTTCTTGATATTTCAATCAGCCGAGAAGCCTGTCCGCTCGGCCTGGCCCCGACCGCCAGCACCACGGTTACTCTGGCGCTGGGCGATGCTCTGGCCTCGGCCCTGCTTGCGCTTAAGGGTTTCAAGGCCGAGGATTTCGCCCTCCGGCATCCGGGCGGGGCTTTAGGTCGGCGCCTGCTTTTAAGGGTTGCCGACATCATGCATCAGGGGGCTTCAATTCCTCTGGTTGGCGACGGCGTCTCTCTTAAGGAGGCCCTTTTTGAAATGAGCGGCAAAGGTTTCGGTGTCACCGGCATTCGGGACGAGCTGGGATCTCTGGTGGGGGTTTTGACTGATGGTGACCTGCGGCGTCTTTTTTCCGAATATGAAAATCCCCTCGATCTGCCGGTGGTCAGGGTTATGACCCGGGCCCCGAAAACGATCATACAGAACGCTCTGGCGGCGGCCGCCTTGAAAAAGATGGAGGACGCAAGCATTACCTCCCTCTTCGTCATGAACGATGCAGTTTCAGCCAAAGAGGGTCTCAGGCCGATCGGCATCATTCATCTGCATGATCTGCTGCGTGCAGGAGTCGTCTAATTCTATGGATTGTAAAGAAAAAATTTTACCGCTCAAAGCTTTAATCATGGACGTCGACGGGGTGCTCACCGACGGCCGCATCATTTTTGATGCCAACGGTATCGAGAGCAAACAGTTTGATGTCCGCGATGGTCATGCTCTGAAAATGCTCTCCCGCAGCGGGGTGAGTCTGGCCCTTTTAACCGGTCGCTACTCTCCGGTGGTCACAAAGCGGGCTCAGGAGTTAGGTATTGAAATTGTTTTTCAACGTTCTTACGACAAACTTAAAGCTTATGCCCAGATTCGGGCGCGGCTGGGTTTGCAGGATCATGAGGTTGCCTATATCGGCGATGACCTGGTTGATATTCCGGTACTGCTTAAGGTGGGTTTTGCCGCGACCGTGGCTGACGCCGTGCCCGAGGTGGCGGCGCTGGTCGACTGGCAGTCGAGCCGGCCCGGAGGCCGGGGAGCGGTGCGGGAACTCTGCGCTTTGATCATGCAGACGCAAGGCACCTGGGAGCCGGCGCTGGCCCGCTATATGAAACGTTTAGACGGTTGTTGAATTTGAAGAAACTTGCCGTTGCTCTTTTGTTGCTGCTGCTTCTCCTGGGTGGGGGCTATTTGCTGGTGCGTCGGTGGTTGCATGATCCGGCAAAGCTGCCCCTGGACCTGCCTCGAATTGCAAAAAATATTGAGTTCGAGCTGGAAAATGTACGCTACGGGCACACTCAGGCCGGGGTCAAGAAGTGGGATTTGAGCAGTTTGAAGGCCCGGCGGATCAAGGGGCAGCCCGAAATTCAGCTGGAAGGGGTCAAGGCCCGGATCTATGCTCAGGGCAAGCTCGAAAGCGATACCACGATAGAGGCGGAACGGGGCTCCTATGTCGTGGAAAACGGCGATATGGTGCTAGAAGGTCAGGTCAGAATCACTAACCCTCAGTTTCAGATCGCGACCCGAAAACTGCTATATCAGGCGGTGTCGGGAGAGATTACGGCCCCGGAAAGCCTGGTGGTCGATAGTGAAAAACTAAAAATCGAGGCGGCCCGGGCCACCATCGAGATTGAGTCGCAGCTGCTCCATTTTGCCGGCGGAGTCAAGGCTCATCTGCGCGTTGACGCAGGTGCTTCAGCAGGTGCTTCAAAGGTTCCGGCTGTTCCGGAAACCCCGCCACTGAAGCCGGAAGTCGAAAGCCCTGAGAAAGCCAGAATTGAAGAATCTTCGCTGCCGGAGAGTAAATCACCACCGTTGAAAAAAACTAAAACTGTGCAGAAAAAAATCACCAGCAAAAGCAAACCCACAGTAAAAATCTATAAAAAAGATTGAAGGCTTGGTTTTGCCTTTCTTTGCGTCTTTGCGGGAGACCAAAAGCGTTTTCCCGCAAAGACGCAAAGAAAAACTACTTTTAATTTCCAGTTCAACCAGATTAGGCAATGTATATGTTGAGAGATAAAAAAAGATGTTTACCGAAGGGCAGGGCTCTTAATCTGGGGCTGATGTTTATTTTTTTTATTGGGATCTGGGCTGGTCTTGCGGCAGCAGATGATGCGCAGGCCCCGGTCTTTTTCGGCAAAAGCAAAGAACCGGTCGATATTACCGCAGATAAACTTGATTTTGATCAGAAAAAAAATATTGCGGTTTTCAGCGGTAAAGTGGTCGCCCGTCAAGGCAAGACTTCGCTGGAAGCGGATGTGCTTAATATTGTTTTTGCTGAAGCCGATCAGAGTCTGAGCGAGATTACGGCTACCGGTAAAGAGGTCGTCATAAAACTGCAGGGGAAAAAAGCCCTCTGTCAGAAGATGTATTATAATGCGGTTGAGCGCAAGCTGGTTCTGACCGGCAACCCTTCACTCGATGACGGCAAGAATGTGGTTCGGGGCGAGGAGATCACTTTTTTTCTCGATGCAGAGCGCAGCGTCGTTAAAAGCGGTCAGCAGAAACGGGTGACGACGACAATTTTTCCGGGGCAGCGCGGGGGGCCGGGATGGCAGTGAGTTATCGTCTGGTCGCCCGTGAACTGAGCAAAAGTTATCAGCGGCGCCGGGTTGTTGAAGGGGTTTCGCTTACCCTTGATGCGGGTCAGGTTGTGGGTCTGCTGGGGCCCAACGGCGCCGGCAAGACGACGACCTTTTATATGGTTGTCGGCCTGGTCAAACCGGATTCCGGCAATCTGCTTTTAAATGATCATGATCTGACCGGTCTGACCCTGCCCCAGCGGGCCCGGCAGGGGATCAGCTATCTGCCGCAGGAGGCTTCGGTTTTTCGTAAGCTTTCGGTAGCCGATAATCTGCTGGCGATAATTCAGAGCCTGGGTCTTGACCGGGAGGCGGAAAAAAAACGGCTCGACTCCATGCTCAAACGGTTCGGACTCGAAAAAATCAGGGATAATCGGGCCTACACCGTCTCCGGCGGTGAACGGCGGCGGGTGGAGATCGCTCGGGCCCTGGTTCTGGAACCCAAATTTATTCTGCTGGATGAACCGTTTGCCGGTATCGACCCGCTGGCGGTCAGCGATATTCAGCAGATTATCGTTGAACTCAAAGCCCAGGGCATCGGTGTGCTGATCTCCGATCACAATGTCCGGGAAACCCTTGGCATCTGTGATTATGCGTATATCATGGATCAGGGCTCTATTCTGGAAGAGGGCGAACCACAGATGGTTATAGCCAGTCCCAAAGCCCGCAGAATTTATCTGGGTGAAGACTTTCACCTTTAGTGAGACTCCCGCATTTGATTTTCCCCTTGTATTTATTTCCCCGCTTTACTATACTTAGAGGTACACTATTTGCGTGAATGGCCCCGATAGGGGACTGAATTTTTTTCACGAAAACCGAGAGACAGTTTTGATTTTTTTTCACTACAGGCGGGCACGAAGGCCGGTTATTGGTTGCTGAGCTTCGGTGAAAATCATTCTGTCCCCGGAAAAGAGAGTCATCTTTTTTATATGTCAATATCCCTGAATCAGAATATCCGTCTTACCCAGACCCATCAACTGGCTCTGACCCCGCAGCTGCAGCAGGCGATTAAACTTTTACAGCTTAATCAGGTTGAACTGCTGGAAATGGTGAGTCAGGAGATGGTCACCAATCCGGTGCTTGAAGAGAGTGTTGACCGCGGTCTTGAGGATTTTGAACTGGCCGAGCGCCGGCAGGTTGAAAGTGACGAGCGTTCGCTGCGCGAAAGCATGGATTCGGAAAATCGTCCCGAGACTCGTGAGGCGATTCGGGAAGCGGACTGGCAGCCCTATTTTGAACAGCGCGGCATTAGCGGCAGTGCCCGTGCGGGCTTTGATGGCGATGAGCGCCCGGCCTGGGATTATAATCTGACCAAACCGACCACCCTGATTGATCACCTGCTCTGGCAGCTGCAGCTGACGCCGCAGTTCAGTGAACTTGAACTTGAGATTGGCGAGGCGATAATCTACAGTATCGATGAAGACGGCTATCTTGAAGCCAGTGTCGAAGAGCTGGCCGTTCGCCTTGATTGTGAAGCTACATTGGTGCTTGATGTTCTCAGGCGGATACAGCAGTTTGATCCGGTGGGGGTGGCGGCCCGCTCTCTGGAGGAGTGCCTGCTCTGTCAGATGATTCATCTGGGGATCGACTGTGAGCTTAATCGCACGATCGTTAAAGATCATCTGAACCAGCTTAAAACCAAAAACTACCGTAAAATTGCGCGGCATATCGGGGTTGATGAAGAGAAGGTGCGGGAAGCGGTCAAAGTGATTCTAACCCTTGATCCCAAGCCTGGAGCCCGACATCAGCCGGACTCAACTCAGGCGGTGGTGCCTGAAGTTTTTGTCTATAAACGTGACGGTAATTTTGTCGTAGTCCTTAATGAGGACCGTTTGCCCAGGCTCGGGGTGAGCAGTTACTATCAGGGGATAGTCGAACAGCACAAGGAGCCCAACAACCTGACCCGCAACTATCTCACGGAGAAGATCCGGGCGGCGCAATGGCTTATTAAAAGCATTGAACAGCGCCAGAAAACCATATATAAGGTGATGGTCAGTATCGTTAAGTTTCAGTATGATTTTTTTGCCCGGGGGGTGCACTATCTCAAACCTTTAGTGCTGCGCGATGTGGCGGATGATATTGAAATGCATGAATCGACGGTCAGTCGCGTGACCCAGGGTAAATATGTACAAACTCCGCATGGCGTGTTTGAACTTAAATATTTTTTTAACAGCAGTATCAATCAGGGGGGCGGCGACATCGCCTCGGCCAGCGTTAAACAGAAAATTATTGAGTATATCAATCGGGAGAGCCCGACTGAGCCTTTGAGTGACGACACCATTGTCAAGTTGCTGGAGAAAGATCAGGAGATTAGAATTGCCCGGCGTACGGTGGCCAAGTATCGCAATCAGCTCGGTATTCTGGCCTCCAGTCAGCGCAAGAAGATATTATAAACAATTGACACGATAACCTGGCAGAAGCTTTGGTTCAGGCAGGGTTTACGGTTCACTGTCTGCCCGCGGTTCACTGCCCACTAGCCTTAAAGGGGGATAATATGCAGATAAACGTTGTCTTTCGTCACATGGATCAGTCGGATGCGGTTAAAGATTATGCTGTGGAGAAACTCTCAAAAATAAAGAAATACCTTGATGGTCCAATAGATGTCAACGTTGTCCTTTCCGTAGAAAAAATTCGCCAGATTGCTGAAGTTGCCTTCAATATTAATGGTTTTATGGTCAAGGGCAAGGAAGAGGCGGATGATATGTATGCCGCCATTGATCTCGTTGCCAGTAAAATAAGTCGTCAGGTACAGCGCTACAAAGGTCGCCTGCGCCAGAAAAAGGGCGCTCCCGGGATTGATGAGAACCTGCAGACCAGTATGCCGTTTGATGTCTTGAGTGTTAATCATGATCAGGACGAGTCGGTACCTCAAATCATCAAGACCGCCAACTTTATGGTCAAACCGATGAGCCCGGATGAAGCCATAATGCAGCTTAATCTTATGGATAATAACTTTCATGTATTTCGTGATGAATCGACTGACCGCATCAATGTTGTCTATCGACGCGACGATGGCAATTACGGGCTCATAGTACCCTAAGTAGGAGATTATGAAAATTACTGACTATCTCACCCCGGAACTGGTGGTTGCGGAACTGGCGGAAACAGGTAAGGAGGAGACGCTTAAACTTCTAGCGGCTCGCGTGGCCGCGGTTTTCCCGGAACTTTCAGAGAAGGGGATTCTCGCGGTGCTGCGCGAGCGTGAAGCTTTAGGCAGTACCGGCATCGGGGGCGGAATTGCCATTCCGCACGGGAAAATGGCCGAACTGGAAAAGATTGTCGTCCTTTTTGCCCGGAGTCGGCAGGGCATTGATTTCGCCGCGGTGGATGGTCAGCCGGTGCATCTCTTTTTTCTGCTGCTGGCTCCGGAAAACTCCGCCGGCATCCATTTAAAAACCCTGGCGCAAATCTCGCGTATGCTGAAAAATCATGATTTCTGCGAGCAGCTTCGCGAAGCGGAGGATGGCTCAAGCCTTTTTGCCATGATAAAGCAGGAAGATGAGCGTTCGTGAACGCGACGACAGTCTGAAGATTACCGTGGCTGATCTTTTAGGGGATGAGGCGCGGGGGCTGCGGCTGAGTCTGTTGACCCCCGACGTTCCTCTGAACCGAAAGATAGCCAATTACCGGATTCAGAAGCACGGCTTGATTTTTGCCGGTTTTACGCAGTTTTTTGAACCAGAGCGCATTCAGCTGATGGGCACGGCTGAAGTGGCTTTTCTTGCGACCTTGAGTCCGGCGCGCCGGCTGGAAGTGATTGAACAGCTCTGTGCCCTGCACCCCCTCTGCCTTATCGCCACCCGGGACTGCCCGCCGCCAGTCGAACTTCTGCAAAAGTGTTGCGAACAGGGCATCCCCTTGCTGCAGAGCAGCCTTTCTGTGGCGGCTGTGTTTGACGCCATCAATCGTTATTTTGAGGATTTTATTAACCCCGAAACAACCATTCATGGGGTTTTGCTCGATATTCACAGCACCGGGGTTCTGCTGGTGGGCAAGAGCGGCATCGGCAAAAGCGAAGTGGCGCTCGATCTGATTCAGCGCCGGCACCGTCTGATTGCCGACGATGTCGTGGTTATGCGTTTCCGGCCGCCGGGCATCATTGTCGGCGAGGCCAACGCTATCCTGAAGTTTCATATGGAGATTCGGGGTCTCGGCATTATTAATATCGAGGATATTTTCGGGGTTACGGCCGTGCGCGAAAATCAGCAGGTCGATCTTGTGATTGAACTGGTTGCCTGGAATGAATATGACGGCAGTAAACGTTTGAACCTGGAACAGGAGAGTTTTCCGATTCTCGGGGTCAATATTCCGAAAGCGACCATTCCCGTAAGTCCCGGGCGGAACCTGGTGACGATCGTTGAGGTTGCCGCCCATACTTACCGGTTACGGAGGCAGGGCAAAACTACCGGACATGCTCTGCTTGATGATCTGGCTAACCGCTTGAAAGCTGAATAGAGCCCGGCATAGATTATAGAAAAGAGAATGCAGGAGAATAAACATCAGACTTCGGTAATTATTGTTACCGGACTTTCCGGGGCCGGTAAAACCAGCGCCCTGAATGTGCTTGAAGATATCGGCTATTTCTGCATCGATAATCTGCCGGTGGCTTTTCTGCCCAAGTTTCTTGAACTCTCCGGGAATTTTTCGCCAACCATCAAGGGCATTGCTCTGGTGATGGATCTGCGGGAGGAGCATTTTCTCAAAACGTTTCCCGGCCTCTACCGCAAGATCAAAAAGTCTTCGATCGCGCTTGAACTTGTCTTTCTTGAGGCCAATGATCAGAGTCTGATCAAACGCTACAGTGAAACCCGGCGCAAACATCCGGTTGCGGTTAGAGGTTCGGTGGCCCAGGCCGTGGCTCAGGAGCGTGAGCTGCTGCAGGAGATTCGGGCTCTGGCCAGCTACCGGGTTGATACCAGTAATTTTACGATTCATCAGTTCAAAGATTATATTCGTAAAATTGTTACCTCCGCCGAGGAAGCCGCCAGCCTGAACATCTCTCTGCTCTCGTTCGGTTTTCGCAACGGTCTGCCTTTAGAGGCCGATATTGTCATGGATGTGCGTTTTCTGCCGAATCCCTATTTCAATGAAACCCTGCGGGAAATGAGCGGGCTGGATCAGGTGGTGCGGGAGTATGTTCTGGCCTCCCCCGTCAGCCGCGCCTTCAGGGACAGTTTTCTGGCCTTACTGAAAATGTTGATCCCTGAATACATTAAAGAGGGCAAAAGTTATTTGACGGTGGCCATCGGTTGTACCGGAGGCCGGCATCGTTCGGTCACTATGGTTACGGTTCTGGGGGCTGCCCTGCAGACCGAGGGCTACGAAATTGAACTCTTTCACCGGGATCTTAAAACGGATTAATTGCTATGATTGCTACTATTGTTGTCACCCACCATACCCTGGCCGAGAGCCTGATCGCCACGGCCGAATTTATCGTCGGCCCGAACCCGAATCTGGTGGGGGTCGGTATCTCCCAGAACGAAGATGTTGAGGCGATCCGCAAACGTTTGCTCGAAATGATCAAAAAGTTTCATAAAGAGGGCCGGAATGTTCTCATTCTTACCGACATGTTCGGCGGTACCCCGTCAAATATAGGGTTTGCTCTTTACGAGCCCGGTAAGGTTGAAATCGTGTCCGGGGTTAATCTGCCGATTCTGCTGAAGCTGGCCGGAGGCTGCAGGGAGAGCGATAAAGGTCTGAAGGAGATCGCCGCTGAAATTACTGAGTACGGCCGCAAAAATATTTTTACTGCCGCAGAGTTTCTTGATCTATGACGACCGTACTCTATCGGGTTGATGATCGTCTGATTCATGGTCAGATTATCGCTTCCTGGGTTCCCTATACCCGGGCGACACGTATTGTCGTGGCCGATAATCAGCTGCCCGGCAATCTCCTGCAGACGAAAATTCTGCGCATGGCCGCTCCTCCTAAAATCCGGGTGGAAATTCTTTCCGTGCGTCAGGCTGTGACCTTCATGGCGCAGCAGCGCTCGGGTCCCGGGCTTTTGACCATTATGCTTTTTGTCGGCCTTGAAGAGGTGGTGCAGGCTGTGGCTGAAGGGCTTTTTCTGACGGATCTGAATCTCGGCAATATTCATAGTGCTGTGGGCAAACTGCAGATTGCGGACTCCATCTCATTGAGTCCGCAGGAGATCGGTTATCTGAGAAGTCTGCAGCAGCAGGATGTGAAGGTTACCATTCAACCGGTGCCGACGGCGCCGGCGCTTGATGTTTTCACCCTTCTGCAGAGTAAGGGCTGGTAAAGATTGTGGGTGTCGACTTTTTTTCAAGCTTCTGGTTGATCGTTAAGCTTTCGCTGGCGGGGGCTTTTTGCGCGCTTGATCGGACGGCGGCTTTTCAGGTTATGCTGTCGCGGCCGCTGGTCGCCGGTACCTTCGGCGGACTTCTGGCGGGGAACTGGGAGATCGGCCTGTTGGTCGGGGCGGCGCTTGAACTCTATTTTTTAAGTGAACTGCCGGTCGGAACCAATATTCCGACGGATGATACCCTGCTGGCCCTGGCCGCCGGCGGAACCGCGGCGGCATTGCGCGGCCTGCCGGCATATGCGAAGCTGGATGCAAAAACCCTGGCTCTGGTGGCACTTCTGACCGTGCTTCCCTGGGCCCGTCTGACCCGGATCCTGGACAACTGGGTCAGAGTGCGCAATGCCCGGCTGATCGATGAGATGGAGACCCGGCTTTTAGCCGGAGAAAACAGCTCGGCGATAAACTTTCATCTGCACGGAATGCTGCATTTCTACGGGGCGGCGGCGGTCGCCTTAGGGGTGATGCTCTCGAGTTCGCTGCTCCTGGCGCCGCTTCTGCTCTTTCTGCTGCCGGACTGGGCCCGGCCGCTCAGTGATCGCCTGCTCCTGGTTTTTCCCGTCGCCGGGATTGCCGGTCTGCTCAGCAGCATGAATCAGAAACGCCAGCTCGCCGTTTTCGCCGGGGTAGCGACGGTTTTAATCTTTTTTTAGGCTGGTCGGTCAGGCCGATGCTGAACAACTGAAGTCAGTTTCTGATTACTATGAAATTACGACTGGAACAGCGGATTTTTCTGCGCAGCCTCTGCTGGCAGACCTCATGGAATTTTGCCCGTATGCAATGTCTGGGGCTGGCTTACGCCATCTATCCCCTGCTCGAAAAACTTTACGGCAAAAACTCTGAGCATCTGGCCCGGCGCACCCGCCGCTATATGGTCTGTTTTAATACTAACCCCTATATGGCCGCGGCCATCCTCGGCTTTATGGTGCATATGGAGCGCCAGGGCGAGGAGATGGGCGATCAGGGCTTGGCCTTGAGCGGCAGTCTCAGTGGTCTCTACGGGGCGGTTGGTGATGCTTTTTTCTGGAATGGCCTCAAACCGATGGTCTCTGCCCTGGCGGTGATGCTTTTTTTCTGGCAGCCCGGATTCTGGGCTCCGCTTTTTCTGCTGTGCGCCTACAATATTGTTCATCTGGGGATGCGCTATACGATCTACCTGCACGGTCTGCACCGCGGCATCGGGGTAATTGAGACGATAAACAGCTGGCATCTGCCGGGGTTCAGAAATGCTATGGAGTTTGTGACCTCGGCCAGTCTGGCGGCAACCGCTTTTCTGCTGGTCGACTACTTTGCTCTGGCGGGGCAAAAATACCGCAGCTTCTCTTTTCTGCTGCTGCTGCTGCTGCTTGCGGTTATGGGCTGGCGGCGGCGGGAACTCGGTGAAGGTCAGCCGCGACTGGGCGAGAGTCTTATCCTGGGGGGTGTCGCGGTATTGCTCTCTCTTCTCTTTTTTCACACTTAAACCCGGAGAAATCAAAGTCAGAAAATGCTTAAAAAAGAATTTACCATAGTCAACAAACTTGGTCTTCATGCCCGGGCGGCCGCCGTACTGGTGCAGCTGGCCGGCAATTTTTCTTCCGAGATTACGATTTCAAAAGGAAAGTTGACGATCAACTGCAAAAGTATTATGGGAGTTCTGATGCTGGCTGCAGCTCAGAACAGCACTATTACTGTGGAGGTTGTCGGCGAGGATGAGCAGGCTGCCCTGGAGGCTCTGGGCGAGCTGATCAAGGATGGTTTCGGCGAACTGGATGGAAGCTGATGCGGGCTGCTTTGAGCGTAAAGTCGCTTTGTTACGAGGGATATGATGAATAACCATAAAAGTCATACGCCTGGCTGTATGGTCAGCGGGGTCGGAGCCTCACCGGGAATTGCCATCGGGCGCGCTTTTCTGCTGGATCGGGGTAAGCTTAAACCCCGGGGCGAGAAGATCTCCAGCGATCAGGTGGGCGCCGAGAAAGAGCGCTTTCTTGCGGCGGTCGCCAGTGCCCGGCAGGAGCTCGAAGAGATCAAGGAACGGACGCTAAAGGAGCGGGGGAAGGAGACTTCAGGTCAGCATAACTACATCTTTGACGTTCATCTTCTGATGATGAAAGATAAGATGCTGGTGGATGATACCCTGACTCTGATCAAGGAGAAGAAGATCAACGCGGAGTGGGCTTTGAGCCTCAACAGCGAAAAAATAATCAATTTCTTCAAGAAAATGGAGGATGCCTATCTGCGTGAGCGGCAGAGTGATGTCGCTCATGTCAGTGAGCGCATTCTTCGGCATCTAACCAAAAGTGATTACGACAGTATCGATAAAATCAGTCGCGGGGTCATCATTGTCGCTCACGATCTTTCGCCGGCCGACACCCTGCAGCTTAATCCGCAAAAGGTCAGCGCCTTTGTCACCGATCTGGGCGGGCGCACCTCGCACACCGCCATTGTCGCCCGCTCTCTCGAAATTCCGGCTGTCGTCGGCACCGAATATGCGACCGAGAAAATCAATGGCGGCGACCGTCTTGTAGTTGACGGTATCGAAGGGAAAATCATTGTCAACCCCAGCCGGGAACAGCTCGAGGCCTATCAGGAAAAGAAGAGGCAGTACAACTTATTTCAGGCCCATCTTCTTTTAAACCGGGATCTGCCGGCTGAGACCAGTGACGGTTTTCGGGTTTCCCTGGCCGGCAATATCGAAACCCCGGAAGAGACCGAGTCGATCATGGCGCATGGGGCCACCAATATCGGTCTCTATCGGACGGAATTTCTCTTTCTTAACCGGCAGACCCTGCCCACGGAGGAGGAGCATTTTTTAACCTATCAGAAGGTGACCCGTTCTCTTCCTCCCGACAGTACGACCACGATTCGGACTTTTGACCTGGGCGCCGACAAGATTGCGGCCTCGGCCGCCTTTCACGAAGACAGCATCAATCCCGCTCTGGGTCTCAGGGGAATTCGGCTCTGTCTGAACCGGCCGGATATTTTTGTCACTCAGATTCGGGGGATTCTTCGGGCCAGTCATTATGGGAAACTGAAAATCATGCTGCCCATGATTTCCGGTCTGAAGGAACTTCGTCAGGCCCGGACGATTATCGATGCCAGTAAGCGGGAGCTGGAGCGCGAGGGGGTGCCCTTTGATGAGAAAATTCCGGTCGGGATTATGATCGAGGTGCCTTCAGCGGCGATTATCTCCGATCAGCTGGCACAGGAGGCCGATTTTTTCAGTATCGGGACCAACGATCTGATTCAGTATACCCTGGCCCTGGATCGCAGTAATGAGCATGTGTCCTATCTTTACGAACCCTTGCATCCGGCGATTCTGCGCCTTTTAAACCAGATTATCACTAATGCCCGCGAAGCACAGATTCCGGTCAGTGTCTGCGGTGAGATGGCGGGAGAGCCGCTCTATACCCTGGTGCTTCTCGGTCTGGGTCTCGACAAGCTCAGTATGAATGCGATCTCAATTCCGCATATCAAACAGATTATTCGCCAGAGCACCTTTGTCGAAGCCCGGCTGATGCTGGAAGAGGCTCTGCAGATGAATACTGCCTTTGAGGTTGAAGGCTATATCGCCCGTGAGATGAACCGGCGCTTTCCCGAAACTTTTTTGATGAAGATTTAGTACTCAACAATTCTTACCTTAAGGAGTTAACATGCCGACCAAAGATTATCTTTTCTCTTCCGAATCAGTTACCGAAGGCCATCCCGATAAGGTGGCCGATCAGATTTCCGACGCTATTTTAGACAGTATCATGAGTCAGGACCGTAAATGCCGGGTTGCCTGCGAAACCATGGTAACCACCGGCATGGCTGTAATTGCCGGCGAGATCACGACCGAGTGTTATGTTGATATTCCCGCGATTGTCCGGGAAACCATCAAAAATATCGGTTATAACGACTCGTCCATGGGTTTTGACTGGGAGACCTGTGCGGTTTTAACCAGTATCGATAAGCAGTCGCCGGATATCTCCCAGGGGGTGACTGCCGGTGAAGGTCTTTATAAAGAGCAGGGAGCCGGGGATCAGGGCCTGATGTTTGGTTTTGCCTGCAATGAGACCAAAGAGCTGATGCCGATGCCGATCGTCTTTGCCCATCGCCTGACCCGGGGTCTGAGCCGGGTTCGCAAGAAAGGCGTTCTCCCCTTTCTCCGGCCGGACGGTAAATCCCAGGTTACCATTCAATATGAAGATTTTAAGCCCAAAAGAATCGATACGGTAGTGGTTTCAAGTCAGCACAGTCCCGATGTCGCTTATGATGATCTGCGTGAGGCGATCATTGAGGAGGTTATCAGGAAGGTGCTGCCGGCCGAAATGCTGGATGACGACACCAAATTTCTGGTCAATCCCACCGGCCGTTTTGTCGTCGGCGGGCCGATGGGCGATTGCGGGCTGACCGGCCGTAAAATAATTGTCGATACCTACGGCGGTAAAGGCGGTCATGGCGGCGGCTGCTTTTCCGGCAAAGATCCGAGCAAAGTCGATCGCAGCGCCTCCTATATGGCCCGCTATGTCGCCAAAAACCTGGTGGCCGCCGGGCTCGCGAGCCAATGCGAAGTGCAGCTGGCTTACGCGATCGGGGTGGCGGAGCCGCTCAGTGTCATGGTTAACACCTTCGGTACCGGAAAACTGCCTTCGGAAAAACTGGCCAAACTCGTGCGCAAACATTTTCAGCTGCGTCCCTCCGGTATTATTGAAAGTCTCGATCTTTTACGCCCGATCTATCAGCAGACAGCGGCCTATGGTCATTTCGGCCGCACCGAGCCCGGTTTTTCCTGGGAGAAAACCGATGTGGTCGAAGCCTTAAAGGAAGCGGCCGCCGGGCTTTAGAATAAGTCATGAAGTTCGTAACTATTTTGGGATGTGTCCTAAGAGTCTCGATGTGGGGACAGAATTCAATTCTGTCCCCGGTTACACTTTAACTTAAAGTAAATATTGAATTGCGGGGGTTCTTGTGTTAAGAAGCCCGCAATTGATACTGAGAGAGTCAACAACGGAGAGATGGCCGAGAGGTCGAAGGCGGTAGACTCGAAATCTATTGTGGGCTCTGCGCTCACCCGGGGTTCGAATCCCCGTCTCTCCGCCACATATAAAAGCCCCCTGCCGGTTGCAAAAAGCTGCCGGCAGGGGGCTTTTTGCATGGCCGGAGAGGCTTTCGCGTGCCGAAAGTTACCTTGGCAGGTGACAATTTACCGCAAGTCAAACACCGGAGAGCGCTTCTCGGTCGTCAGTTTCTTGACCGTGTCCCTCTGTCCGGTAACAACCTGAAAGCTGGCATATTTGTTGCTGTTTATGCGAAGCGCCGCTGTCCCGCCTCGACATCGGAACTGATCAGGTTTCCCGGCGAGGCTTGCGTGGCGGGCATAAAGTGAAAGTCAAAAAAAAGATCCTGGTTTAAAGCGCAAAGAAAATCAAAACCAAACCAGATTTTCAGGTATAATAATTTAAGATATTTTTCTCCCGCTAACTAAGCCGGGAAAACCTTTTTGTCGCCGGCTGAAGGCCGGGTGAAGGAGATTTATTGGTCATGAGAAGTTTAAGTGATGTGGTTTTTGTCAGCGCGGTACGGACGCCGATGGGCAGTTTCGGCGGGACTTTGAAAGATATGCAGGTTTACGATCTCGGCGCCTTTCCGGTGCGGGAGGCGCTTAAGAGAGCCAATGTGGTCGGTGACGATGTTGATGAGGCTATTATCGGTAACTGCCGTCAGGCGGGAAACCATGTTAACCCGGGTCGGACAGTCGCATTAAAGGGCGGCTGCGGCCAGCAGACCCCCGGGGTTACAATCAATAAAGCCTGTCCCGCCGGCATGAAAGCGGCGTCGATGGCGGTTTCACAGATTGTTTTGGGGCAGGCCGATATTGTCCTTTGCGGCGGCATGGAGTCGATGAGCACGATTCCTTACATGTTGAAAGGGGCTCGCTTTGGGGGCTTCAAGATGGGTGATCAGAAGCTTGAGGATGGCTGGGGCGACAGTTATGACCCGATTGCCAAGGTCAGCATGGGAATGACGGCTGAAAACGTGGGTGAGAAATATGGCATAACCCGTCAGGAGATGGATGAGTATGCGGCGCGCTCGCATCAGCGGGCTCAGGCTGCCGCCGATAATGGCTGGTTTGATAATGAAATTATTCCGGTAACCGTTCCCGGCGACCGGAAAAATCCGGCCTTTGAGTTTGTTGCCGATGAATCAATTAAA